>CAYZQZ010000192.1:0-7279 GCA_964480235.1 uncultured Reyranella sp.
TTGTTGCTGCCGATCGGGTACCAGGCATCGCCGACCCGCGCCGCACGGCGCAGCGCGGCCAGGCCCTCGCCGCCGACCCAGATCGGCGGGTGCGGCTTCTGCACCGGCTTGGGTTCGAGCACGATGCCCTCGAACCGCGAATACCTGCCGCTGAATTTCGGCGAGCTCTCGGTCCACAGAACCTTGAAGACATCGATGTATTCGTCGGTCACCGCGCCGCGCTCGGGGAAGGGCGTGGTGACGACGGCGTCGAACTCGGTCTTGAGCCAGCCCGCGCCGATGCCGACCGTCAGGCGCCCGCCTGACAGCACGTCGAGCGTCGCCAGCATCTTGGCGGACAGCACGGCGGGACGATGCGGGACGACCAGCACGGCGGCAACCAGCCGGATGCGGCTCGTCTTTGCGGCGATCCACGACATGCCGATCAGCTGCTCGTGACGCTCCAGCGGCGCGTCCTCGTAGAACTCGCCGCTCTCGGAGTAGGGATAGCCCGGCACCCTGGTGTCGGGCAGCACCACGTGGTCGGTCATGGTGAGGTAGTCGAAGCCCATCGCCTCGCCCTCGACGGCGATGCGCGTCATGCGATCGACTGCCGACAGCGGACCCGAGTTGGGCAGGTTGAAGCCGATCTGCATGACGATCAGCCTCCCGATCGTGCGAGCCAGTTCACCGTGACGTCGCTTCGCGGCCGCGCGCGGCAGGGCAGGGTCAGGCCCGAGGCGATCTGAGCCTTGTTGAGGCAGGCATCGCCATAGGGCAGCAGCGAAACCTTGCCGTCCTCGAGCTTCGAGATGCAGGTCGCGCAGTTGCCCGTCGCGCAGGCGTAGGGATAGTCGACGCCCGCGGCGACGGCGGCCTGCAGGATGGTCTGGTTCGCCGTGCAGGCGATCGTCTGGCCGCTGTTTCGGATGGTCACCCGGTAGGTCTTGGCCATGGCTGCCTCACGCTCCGACGCTGACGGGAGTCCGACGCGACGGGACCGTGCGTACCGACTGGAATTGCGGATGGTACCAGGCGACCGACGGGAAGCGCGCCAGGGCATAGCCATAGAGCGACAACGCGACCATCGGCTTGTCGCCTACCACCGTCGTGGCATGGATGTCGTGATCCGACATGACCATGCCGTGGCCCGGTGTGACCATCACTTCGCCGACCTTGATGACCGAGGCGCGGCCGGCCGTCCTGCCGTCGTCGACGCGGCGATAGAATTCGTGCTTCTCGCGGCCCGAGACGGCGGCGGTCGCGCACCAGATGCCGTGATCATGCGGTGCGGCTTCCTTTCCGGGCAGTGCGACATTGAGATAGAGGCCGAGCCCGTCGCCGTCCTCGACCAGCAGCGGATAGTTGCGGCCGAAGGACGTCGGCAGCGGGAAATCGGCGGCTGGGAAGAGTTCCTTGCGCCGGGCAAGCGCCACGAGCTTCTGGCTGATGGCGTGAAGCGACCCGGGATGGATGCCTTCGCGCGCGGTGATGGCATGGATCTGCGTCATCAGCGCCTTGCAGGCCTTCAGACGCCGGGCCGTCATGTCGGATGACTTTGCCGCCGATTTTGCCATGGCTCAGATCACCTTGCGCACGATGTGACGGCGGTTCGACGTGAACGGCCGCACCTCGGTGGGCCAGCGGCCTTTCTCGCCGGCCTCCGCCCATTCCTTGCTGAGCAACACGGCCGGACTGTCGATCTCGTAGATCGCGACGTAACTTGCCTGGCCCGCACCGTCGAGCACCTTGCGCTCGCCGCCGATATTGAAGGCCGCCGGCTCGGTCTTCATGCGGGTAACGGCACCCACGCCCGGCACCTTCTTCAGGAGCGGAACGTGCTCGGTGTCGTAGACCTCGTTGAACAGCGCTTCCTTCTCCTTCGTCACGTCCATGCTGACGACGAACAGGTATTTGGTGGCGATCGGCATGTCGGCTCTCCTGGCTTGGCCCGCTTCAAGGGGCGAGGATGATGCGCGTCAGTTCGTCCGGCGTACTCAGCATTGGATAGTGGCCGGTGTCGATCTCGTGCCAGCGCGCGCTCAAGTCGGTGGCGGCGCGGCGCTGATGGGGCTGCGGCGGGTTGGTGCTGCGCCGGCACCAGATCACGTCGGCGTTCCATTTCTGCTGCCAGAAGCTCTTCAGCACCATCGGCTCTTCCATCGCTGCCTTCGGGTGCAGCGTCGTGCGCTCGGCTGCCCAGTCGCGCAGCCTGGGATCGAGATCCTTGAACAGCCGGTTGACCGCATCGTCGCGTGCGACGCCGGTGGCGAGCTCGGTGTTGACCGCGGTCGGCCGCTTGACGATGTCGGACAGCCGCTCGCCGTCCTTCAGCACCAGCGCATCGGCGAACACCAGCCGCGCGATCCGGGGCCGCGCCATCTCGGCCGCCTCGCTCATCACCATGCCGCCGCAACTCGTGCCGACCAGCACCACGTCGTGCAGGTCTTCGTAGAACAAGAGCTGCGCGATCTCCTTCGCGTGCAGCGTGTTGGTGATGCCGGGCCGGAGCGAGCCCGCGCGCTCGGCGCAGCCGTCGAGGGTCGGCGTGAAGGCATCGTGGCCCGCCTTGCGCAGCCGTTCCGCCACGAGACGCCAGATCCAGCCGCCCTGATAGGCGCCGTGCACCAGTACGAACGCGGTCATCGCTTTTCCTCCCGTCGCCACTGTAGGATCAACCGACGCGATAAAGAAGATGGAGGAAGGCAATGGATGAGGTGCGCATTCTGGCCAGCGGATTGGGCTTTCCCGAAGGACCCGTGGCGATGCCCGATGGCTCGGTGATCCTGACCGATATCCGCCATGGCCGGTGCCCCCGCGTGACGCCGGACGGCAAGGTGTCGGTATTCTCGACACCCGGCGGCGGGCCGAACGGCCTGGCGGTCGGCCCCGATGGCGCGCTTTATCTCTGCAACAACGGCGGCAGCCGCTACGTCGAGGGCAAGTCGATGGGGCAGGGCCCGCATCCCGACTACAAGCACGGCTCCATCCAGCGGCTCGACGCCAGGACCGGCGAAGCCAAGACGCTTTACATCGAATGCGACGGCCACAAGCTGAGCGCGCCCAACGATATCGTCTTCGACAAGCAGGGCGGCTTCTATTTCACCGATCTCGGCAAGCGTTACGCGCGTCATCGCGACCATGGCGGCATCTACTACGCGCTGCCCGACGGCTCGAAGATCGTCTGCCTCTCCTATCCGTTCCTCAGCCCCAACGGCTGCGGCCTGTCGCCCGACGGCAGGATCCTTTACGTCGCCGACACGGTGAGCGCGCGGCTCTATGCCTTCGACATCGAGGCGCCGGGCGTGCTGGCGAAGAGCTCGGGCGGCTGGGCGCACAACGGCCGCGTCGTCGGCGGCGCGCCGCCCAGCCACGCGGGCTTCGACAGCCTGGCGGTGCTGGCGAACGGCAATATCGCTGTGGCCACGCTCAGCACCGGCAAGATCACCGAATTCTCGCCGCAGGGCGCCATCGTGCGCGAAGTGGCGATGCCGGACGTCTTCCCCACCAACATCTGCTTCGGTGGCGCCGACATGAAGACTGCCTATATAACCCTCTCCGACACGGGCCGGCTCGGCGTGATGCAATGGCCGACGCCGGGCCTCAAGCTCAATTTCAACTAGCTCAGTTTCAATCAGCGTCAGAGGAGTACGACATGATCGACGCCAAGATGCCCGACAACCTGCCGCAATGGATGAAGGACCATGTCGAGCGCTACATCAAGAGCGGCGGCACCGACGGCCACATGTACACCGCCAACTTCCCGGGCATGACGCCGCTCACCGTGCCGTCGCTGCTGCTCGTCACCAAGGGCCGCAAGACCGGCGCGAAGCATCTCTTCCCGCTGTTCTACGGCAACGCCGGCAAGGGCTGGTTCATCGTCGCCTCCAAGGGCGGCGCGCCGGATCATCCCGGCTGGTACAAGAACCTGCTGGTCAATCCCGAGGTCGAATTGCAAATCGGCACCAAGACGGTGAAGGCCAGGGCGCGCACCGTGTCCGGGCCCGAGCGCCAGAAGCTGTGGGACGACGCCGTGAAGTGGTGGCCGTCCTACGCCGACTACCAGAAGAAGACACCGCGCGAGATTCCGGTGGTGGTGCTGGATCCGGTGTGAGGAGCTTCTTCCCCATTCATATGGGGAAGTGCCCTCGTCATACGAGGGCGATGGGGTCATGAGCGACACGACGAGCCCATGACCCCTCCGTCAGCGTAAGACGCTGACACCTCCCGATATGAATGGGGAGGAATGCCTAGCCGGTAATCGTCTTCTGCGCCTGGGCCGTTCCCTGGCCCTGGATTTCCCTGGCCAGGTCCGCCAGGCGCTCCTTGTCGGCCTCGGTCTTGACCGCGATCGAGAACTCGCAATCGGTGACGCAGTTACCGAAGCGCTCGGTGAGTTTCCGGGCGATCGTGTCGTAGGTGCCGATTGTGACGAAGGTGTTCAGCACCTCGTCGTCGATGTGCTGCGGCATCTCTTCCCACTTCTGCGCCCGCGACAGCAGCTTCAGCCTGTCGGCGAGATCGCCGAGCCCGAGATGGTCGAAGGCGGCGCGATACTGCGGTGTCGAGGCGTAGAACGAGATGCGCGCCCGCGTGTCGCGGATCTTCGGCACGAGCTCGGCCTCGGTCGCGGCGGCGGCGACCAGCGGCTTCATGCAGGTCTGGAAAGAGCCGAGCGACCGGCCCGCCTTGGCCGCGCCCTCGCGCACGGCGGGCAACATGACCTTCTCGATGTAGGACGGCGTGCACACCGGATGGAGCCGAATGCCCTCGGCGACCTCGCCCGCGATCCGGCACATCACCGAATTTACCGCCGCGAGATGGACCGGGATGTCGGGATGCTCGATCGGCCCCGGATTGAACAGCGGCACCATGAGGTTGATGGTGTAGTGCGGTCCCTGGATGTCGAGCTTCTCGCCGGTCTGCCAGTGCGCCCACACTGCCCGCACGGCGTTCACGTATTCGCGCATCCACGGCCCGGCTGGCGACCAGGCGAGCCCGTAGCGCCGCTCGATATGCGCCTTCACCTGCGGGCCCAGCCCCAGGATGAAGCGGCCTTTGCTGAGTTTTGCGAGCGTCCAGGCGCTCATCGCCGTGATGGTCGGGCTACGCGGGAAGGCCATCGCCACCGAGGTTCCGAGGCGAAGCTTGCTGGTCGCCTGGGCGGCGAGCGCCATCAGCACATAGGGATCGTCCTTGGTCTCCTCGACCACCAGGCCGGTGTAGCCGATCTCCTCGAGCAGGCGCGCATCGTGCGCCACCGTGTGGAGGTCGAGCGGGACTTCGGGTGCCCGCAGGCCGGGATCGACCTTGCCCAGCGGCAGCAGCGTCTCGAGCCGCACGCTCAGGCGGCCTTCTTCACCAGCGCGCCGATCTCGGGCAGCCGGACCGCGACCTGCTCGGGCTTCTGGCCGCCGAGATTGACGACCAGGCGGTGCACGCCGAGTGCCGCGTAATCCTGCATGGCGTCCATCTTCATGGTCATCGGCGGCGTAATGATGATCTGGTAGTCCGGGCCGCGCTTCCTGCCTGCCTTGGCGAAGGCGGCATCGAGCTTGGCCAGCATGCCCTTGGTGCGCTCGGGATCGAGGTTGAAGCCGTACCACCCGGCGCCGAACTCGACGGCGCGCCGGAAGGCGGCATCGGCATAGCCGCCGACGATGATCGGCACATGCGGCTTCTGGATCGGCTTGGGATCCATCTTCATCGTCTCGAACTGGACCCACTTGCCCTTGAAGTCGACCACCGGCTCGGTCCACAGCTTGCGCATCACGGTCAGGAACTCGTCGCAGCGCGCGCCGCGGTCCTCCCACTTGTAGCCGCAGCCCTCGACCTCTTCCTTGTTCCAGCCGACGCCGATGCCGAAATCGAAGCGCCCGTCGCTCAGCCAGTCGAGCGTGCAGACCTCCTTGGCGGTGTAGATCGGGTTGCGCTGCGGCACGAGCGCGACGCCCGTCCCGAACCTGAGTGTCTTCGTGCCGGCGGCGAGGAAGCCGAAGGTGGCCGTGACATCGAGCATGCCGCCGCCCGGCGGCACCGGGATGCGGCCATCCTTCGAGCCCGGATAGCCGAATGTGTTCTTCTCGAACAGGGCCACATGCTCGCCCATCCAGATCGAGTCGAGGCCGAGATCCTCGGACTGCCGGCCGAAATCGCGAATCATGCCGGGCGTGGCATTGGGCGACATGAACGTCGCAAACACACCGATCTTCATGGGGCGCTCCTCACTTCCGCTGTTTGCGGGATGGTAGGGCGCAGGATTGGCCGGAGTCTATCGCTGCCGCGTGAGCCGGCCTGAAATGATCAGCGCAGTCGCCGCGATGGCGACGATTACGGTGGCGAGGACGTTGATCTGCGGGTCGACGCCCAGCCGCACGCTGGAATAGACCAGCATCGGCAGGGTCTGCGACTGACCGCCGGCGACGAACTGGGTCATGATCAGGTCGTCGAGCGAGAGCGTGAAGGCGAGCAGCCAGCCCGCACCCACCGCCGGCGCGATCAGCGGCAGGGTGACGGTGAGGAACGTGACCCACGGCGTGGCGCCGAGATCCATCGCCGCTTCTTCGAGCGAGCGATCGAAATCGGCCAGCCGCGCCTGCACCACGATGGCGACGAACGACAGCGCGAAGGTCGTGTGGGCAATCGCGATGGTGAGAAAGCCGCGCTCGGGTCCGCCGAACAGCCGGTCGGCGCCGACGAACAGCAACAGCAGCGAAATGCCCATCACTACCTCGGGCATCACCATCGGCGCGATCACCAGGCTGCCGAACAGGGTGCGGCCGCGGAACGGCGGAGCGCGGCTCAGCACATAGCCCGCCGCGAGGCCGAGCACGGAAGCCGCGGTGGCCGACACGAAGGCGATGCGCAGCGAGAACCAGGCGGCCGACAGCATCGCCTCGTTGCCCGCCAGCGCCTGCCACCATTTCAGCGAGAAGCCCGCCCAAACCGTGACCAGCCGCGACTCGTTGAACGAATAGACGATCACCAGCGCGAGCGGCAGATAGAGGAAGGCGTAGCCGAAGGCGAGCGCGCCGAAGGCGAAGCGGGCGCGGCCGGTCATGGCCCCCTCAACATTGTTCGGCGCTCATGATTTCCGCTCCAGGCTCCGGGCCTGCTGGCGCTGGAAGAGCGCGATCGGCGCCACCAGCAGGACCAGCAGGCAGATCGCCACGGCCGAGGCGAGCGGCCAGTCGGCGTTGGTGAAGAACTCGTCCCACAGCACCTTGCCGATCATCAACGGGGTGGTGCCGCCCAGCAGGGCGGGAATGACGGATTCCCCGACGGCCGGAATGAGCATCAT
>CAYZQZ010000193.1:0-7260 GCA_964480235.1 uncultured Reyranella sp.
TGCCGGCCGAGAAGGTGCCGCCGAACGGACCCTTCCAGGTCTCCTTCTCTTCGGCACTCGCCATGGTTGATGCATGCAGAGTGAGCACACCAGCGCAGAAGGTGGCAACTTTGTTAAGCATTACGCTGATCCCCGCTGGTTTTTCGTGATTTGCAGAAGGATTGCAGCAAGACCTGTGCCGCCAAAAAAACAGCTGTGTAGAGGGAATTGGCACGCGCCTTGCTCGCTTGCGGGCAGAAGGGCGGAAGCGCCCGGTGAGGGGAGATGCACAGATGAAAATGGTGATGGCGATCTTCAAGCCGTTCAAGCTTGACGATGTGCGCGATGCGCTGACGTCGCTTGGCATCCAGGGCTTGACGGTGACCGAAGTGAAGGGCTTCGGACGCCAGAAGGGTCAAACCGAGATCTACCGCGGCGCGGAGTACGCTGTGAGCTTTCTGCCCAAGATCAAGATCGAGGTCGTGATCGACGACGCACTGGTCGAGCGCGCGGTCGAAACGATCCGCAAGGCTGCCGGCACCGACAAGATCGGCGACGGCAAGATCTTCGTCTATCCGATCGAGCAGGCGATCCGCATCCGCACCGGCGAGTCCGGCGTCGAGGCGCTGTAGGCCACCTGAATCAACCAGAAATAACCCGAGGGAAAAACGATGCTACGCAATTTCCGCATGTTGGTGACCGGCCTTGGGGCGGCCGGCGCCGTTCTGCTGCCGGTCATGGCGATGGCCGCCGACGAGAAGCCCAAGCTCGACACCGGCGACACCGCCTGGATGCTGACGTCGACCGCGCTGGTCCTGTTGATGACCATCCCCGGCCTGGCGCTGTTCTATGGCGGCATGGTCCGCAAGAAGAACGTGCTGGCCACGGTCATGCAGAGCTTCGCTATCACCTGCCTTGTCACGGTGCTCTGGATGGTCCTGACCTACAGCCTGGCCTTCACCTCGGGCAGCACGATCATCGGCGGCCTGAGCCGCATCTTCCTGAAGGGTATGGCACTCGACTCCGTTCATGAGCTCGCCAAGACCATTCCGGAGTCGGTCTACATGACCTTCCAGATGACTTTCGCGATCATCACGCCGGCCCTGATCGCCGGCGCCTTCGCCGAACGCATGAAGTTCTCGGCGATGATGTGGTTCATGGCGCTGTGGGCGATCTTCGTCTACGCGCCGATCGCCCATTGGGTTTGGGGCGGCGGCTTCCTCGGCGACTGGGGCGTGCTCGACTATGCCGGCGGTACCGTCGTGCACATCAACGCCGGCGTCGCCGGCCTCGTCTGTGCGCTGGTCATGGGCAAGCGCAAGGGCTTCGGCGCCGAGAACATGGCGCCGCACAACCTGGTCTACAGCGTGATCGGTGCTTCGCTGCTGTGGGTCGGCTGGTTCGGCTTCAATGCCGGTTCGGCCGGCGGCGCCAGCGTCAATGCCGGCATGGCTATGGTGGTGACCCAGGTCGCCACCGCTGCCGCGGCAATGGGCTGGATGTTCGCCGAATGGATCGCGCGCGGTAAGCCCTCGGTGCTCGGCATCGTCTCGGGCGCGGTAGCCGGCCTGGTGGCGATCACCCCGGCCTCGGGCTTCGTCAATCCGGTGGGTGCGCTGGTCATCGGCGCGGTCGCCGGCGTGGTCTGCTTCTGGGGCGCGACCAGCCTCAAGAAGGCGATGGGCTACGACGACTCGCTCGATGCGTTCGGCGTGCACGGCATCGGCGGCTTCGTCGGCGCGATCCTGACCGGCGTGTTCGCCATCGAGGCGATCGGCGGCGAGGGCAAGAAGGGACTGATCGACGGCAATGCCGGCCAGGTCCTGACCCAGCTCTGGGGCAGCCTTGTCACTATCGCATGGTGCGCCATCGCGACCTTCATCATCCTCAAGATCGTCGATGCCATGATCGGCCTGCGCGTCACGACCGAAGAGGAAGTCGAGGGCCTCGACATCAACCTTCACGGCGAGACGGTGCACTAGGCACCGTCCCGCTTCCCTCTCCTGAACCGGAGCTCCTCCCGCCGGTTCTTCGACTGCCGAACCGTGTCGCGGCAGTCGCTCCTAGGCCCGACGTCGCATCGTCGGGCCTTTTTTCTCGGGAGGTGGTATCGCTGGGCCACTGGACGTTTGACGCCATCGACGGCAAAAGCCAGTGTTGCACGAAGCGACGCGTCTGGAGGCAGGAATGAAGCTGGTGTCCGCCATTATCAAGCCGTTCAAGCTGGACGAGGTGCGGGATGCACTGACCGGTGTCGGCGTGTCCGGCCTGACGGTCAGCGAGGTCAAGGGGTTCGGCCGGCAGAAGGGCCAAACCGAGATCTATCGCGGTGCCGAATACCTCGTGAGCTTCCTGCCCAAGGTGAAGATCGAGATCGTGGTCGACGATGCCCAGGTCGAGCGTGCCGTCGAGGCGATCCAGAAGGCCGCCCACACCGGCAAGATCGGCGACGGCAAGATCTTCGTGACGCCGGTCGAGCAGGCTGTCCGGATCCGCACCGGCGAATCGGGCTCCAACGCCCTCTAGCCTGCGGGCCGGCCTTTCCGGCTACACCTTCACCGCGACGGTTTTGAACGGGCCCCTGAAGGGGCCCGTTGTGTTTGGTCTCCCTGTATCCACGTCTGTGGACGATCCTGCTGATAAACCGCCAAAAGTCCGGTAAATATTTTACAAGTCGTCGGGAGAAAAAGAGCTACCGGGGGAAGCATTCATGGTCAGGACGATAGGGCGCGCTGCGGCACTGGCGGCAACGGTTGGCCTGTTGACGGCTCCGGCGGCCCATGCGGCCGATGCCAAGCCGGCGATCGACACAGGTGACACCGCCTGGCTGCTGGTCGCCACGTCGCTGGTGCTGATGATGAACATCCCCGGCCTGGCGCTGTTCTACGCCGGCATGGTGCGCAAGAAGAACGTGCTGTCGACCGGCATCCAGGCCTTCGCGGTGGCAGCCCTTGTTACTCTGTTGTGGTTCGCCTTCGGCTATTCGCTCGCCTTCACCGACGGTGGTGCGCTGAACGGGATGATCGGCTCGCTGTCGCGCACCTTCGGTGCAGGCCTGCAGGGCAACGTGCACGAACTCGCCAAGACCGTGCCCGAGAATGTCTTCATGATGTACCAGGCGACCTTCGCCATCATCACGCCGGCGATCATCGCGGGTGCCTTCGCCGAGCGCATGAAGTTTTCGGCCATGATGTGGTTCATGGCGCTGTGGCTGCTGCTGGTCTACGTGCCGGTGGCGCACTGGGTGTGGGGCGGCGGCTTCCTCGGCGCCGCGGGCGTGCTCGATTTCGCCGGCGGCCTGGTGGTCCATCTCAACGCCGGTATCGCGGGGCTCGTCTGCGCCCTCGTGCTCGGGCCGCGCCAGGGCTACGGCCACGAATACATGGCGCCGCACAATCTCGTGCTGACCCTGATCGGCACGTCGCTGCTGTGGGTCGGCTGGTTCGGCTTCAACGCCGGCTCGGCGCTGGCCTCGGGCGAGCTGGCCGGCTCGGCGATGCTCAACACCCACGTCTCGGCCGCCGTCGCGGCGCTGGTCTGGATGTCGATCGAATGGTCGGCGCGCGGCAAGCCGTCGGTGCTGGGCATCCTGTCCGGCGCGGTTGCGGGCCTCGGCATGATCACGCCAGCCGCGGGCTACGTCGAGCCCTGGGCGGCCATGGTGATCGGCCTGCTGGCCGGCGCGGTCTGCTATTGGGCCTCGGTCGTGCTCAAGACCAAGCTCGGATACGACGATTCGCTCGATGTGTTCGGCGTGCACGGCGTGGGCGGCATCCTGGGATCGATACTGGTGGGCGTGTTCGCGACCCGGGTGGTCAATGACGTCGCCAAGGGCGGCCCCGTCGGTCTGGTCGACGGCCGCGGCGCGCAGATCCTGACCCAGCTCTACGGTGTGGTTGTGATCGGGGTGTTCTGCTTCATCGCAACCTGGGCGATCCTCAAGGTGCTCGACCTGATGATCGGACTGCGGGTTACCCGGGATGAGGAAACCGAGGGCCTGGATACGGCCCTCCATGGGGAGCGGGTGCAGTAGCCCCTATCTATGGTGGTCTTGAACCTCAAGAACACCGTCTATTCCATTGTTGTAAAAGGCTAATTTGTTTCATACAATGCGCCAGTAATCGTGCCGGCAGGCGCCCTTCCTGCCGGCATCGACGTGTTGCCCGGCCGCCGCCCCTCAGGGACGTCGGCCCATTGGATGGTCGTTGATGTTCAATCCGCGTCTGACCGAGACGTTGACCGACTTTCCGTTCGCGCGGTTGAACACCCTGTTGGCGCCGATTGCGCCGCCGGCTCACCTGTCGCTGATCAACATGTCGGTCGGTGAACCGCAGGGGGCCATGCCCGCCTTCGCGCGTCAGATCGTCATGGACGAGGTCGACGGCTGGAACCGCTATCCGCCGAACCAAGGCCTGCCCGAGCTGAACCAGGCGATCTGCGATTGGCTCACCCGGCGCTACAAGCTGCCGGCCGGCCTGCTCGACCCGACCCGCCATGTCCATCCGACGGCTGGCAGCAAGGAAGGCGTCTACATCATCTCGAGCGTGGCCACGCCACAGCAGAAGGCCGGTGCAAAGCCGATCGTGGCGCTGCCCAATCCGTTCTATCAGGCCTATCTCGGCGGCGCGGTGATGTCCGGCGCCGAACCGCTGCTGGTCAATGCGCCGCAAAGCAACGGCTTCCTGCCCGATTTCGAAAGCCTCGACGAGGCAACGTGGAAGCGGATCACCGTCGTCTATCTCTGCTCGCCGGCCAATCCGCAGGGTGCGATCGCCTCGATTGACTATCTGCAGAAACTGCTGCGTCTCTGCCGCAAGCATGACGCGGTGCTGGCGGTCGACGAATGCTACGCCGAGATCTACACGGACGCGCCGCCGCCGGGCGCGCTGCAGGCGGCGTTGGCGATGGACGATACGGGCGGGAAGGATCCGTTTCGCAACCTCACCATCTTCCATTCCCTCAGCAAGCGTTCGAACGCGGCGGGTCTGCGCTCGGGCTTCGTCGCAGGCGACCCCAAGCTTGTCGCGATGGTGCTGCGCTGGCGGACCTACGGCGGCCCGCAGATTCCGATCGCCGTCCAGAAGGCATCGGTCGCGCTGTGGAACGAGGAAACCCACCCGATCCAGACGCGCGAGTGGTACCGCAAGAACTTCAAGGTCGCCGAGCAGATCCTGCACAACCGGTTCGGCTACTACACGCCGGGCGGCGGATTCTTCCTCTGGCTCGATGTCGGCGACGGCGAGGAGGCCACGCGCAAGCTGTGGCGCGACGCACATGTGAAGGTTTTGCCCGGCGCCTACGCCTGCCGCGAGACCGACGGCGTGAACACCGCCGCGCGCTACATTCGCGTGGCGCTCGTGCACGACGAAAAAACCACGCGCGAGGGGCTGCAGCGCCTCGCCCAGGTGCTGTGAGGCGGCGATGGCGATGATCAGCGCCGCCTCCGTCGCTCCGCGCAAGACCGCGATTCTTCCCGAGGGCGGCCGCGATTTCCTGCGCCGCCGCATGATGGAACTGGTGGGTCTGGCGCTGGCCGCGGGCGGCGTGGCGCTGCTGATGTCGATCTTCACCTTCAGCAATGCCGATCCGTCGCTCAATCACGCGACGGGCAATCCGCCGGCCAATCTGCTCGGACTGCCCGGCGCCTACGTGTCGGACCTGCTGCTGCAGACCTTCGGTCTGGCGATCGTGCTCGTGCCGGTGGCCTTCATCACCTGGGGCGTGCGCATGGTGCGCACCCACCATCTCGGTTTCTTCGGGCTCCGCCTGTCGCTCCTGCTGCTCGCCTTGCTGATGATGAGCGTGGGCTGTGTCGGCCTGGGCGATGTCGGCGGTGCGGCCACCCATGCCGGCGCGGGCGGCCTGGTCGGCCTCGCCCTGGTCAGCCGCTTCCGCGAACTGGTGCTGACCCATTCGAGCGGCGGTGGCCTGCCGTTGATCGAGCCGGCATGCGCTGCGCTCGCCTTCATTGCCATGGCGCCGGCGCTCGGCATGAACCGCACCGATCTGCCGCTGATCTTCCGTATACTGCGCGCCCCGTTCGTCTGGGGCATGTGGCTGGTGAGTGCAGGCATCGCCCTGTGGCGCGGCAAGTCGCAATTCGCCGACGAGGATGCCGAGCCACCCAGCCCGTCGATCGGATACGCCGAGATCCCGGGCGAGATCGACGCCAGCCAATACGACCCGGCGCGCTTCACCCAGCCGATCGAGCCGATCCCGGATGAGGGCGTCGCGCTGCCGCCGCGCGAGTCGCTGATGGTCGACGCTCCCTTCGCGCCGATCGAGCGCGCCGCGCCGGAAATTCCCGAAGCGCCGGTCGCGCTCAATCCCGCGCCGGTCCAGCCCGTGCTCGACGAGGCAGCGCCTGCCGCGCCGGAATCGATCAGGGATCGCACCCTGTTCGATCGTCTGGCGGGCCTGCGCATCGAACCGATCCTGGGCCGCCTGCGCCCCACGGCGCCCGCCCCGACCCCGGTGGCTGCGCCAGAGCCGCCCGCTGAGTTCGACGTCGGGCACCCGCAGGCGATCGATGAGCCGGTCGTATCGGCCGAGCGTGCGATCGAGCCGTCGGAAGACGAGACGACGGACGACGAGAATCCGTTCACGCCCGACGCGCTGGAGGCCGATCAGCCGTCGCAGTCGGAAGCGGCCGCCACGCCCGCGGTCAAGATCGTGCCACGCAAGGCCGCTGCGGCGCAGGGCAGGCGCGCCGCCAAGGCTGGCCAGCGTGAACTCGATCTCGGCGTCGGCGAATACCTGCTGCCGCCGCTCGACCTGCTGTCGCTGCCCTCGCGAGTCCAGACCGAGACCAAGATCGATGAGGCGGCCCTCGAGCAGAACGCCCGCCTGCTCGAAACCGTGCTCGACGATTTCGGCGTGAAGGGCCAGATCGTCAAGGTGCGACCCGGCCCGGTCGTCACGCTCTACGAACTCGAGCCCGCGCCCGGCACCAAGGCGAGCCGCGTGATCGGCCTGGCCGACGATATTGCCCGCTCGATGAGCGCCGTTTCGGCGCGCGTGGCCACGGTGCCCGGCCGCAACGTGATCGGTATCGAACTGCCCAACGCCAAGCGCGAGACGGTGTTCCTGCGCGAGCTGCTGTCGACCAAGCACTATGAGGACAACCGCCTCGGCCTGCCGCTGGCGCTGGGCAAGGATATCGGCGGCGATCCGGTGATCGCCGATCTGGCGCGCATGCCCCATCTGCTGATCGGCGGCACCACCGGATCGGGCAAGTCAGTGGCGGTCAACACCATGATCCTGTCGCTGCTCTACAGGCTG
>CAYZQZ010000194.1:0-7254 GCA_964480235.1 uncultured Reyranella sp.
TCTGAACCGCCGTCGGCGAATGAATGGTGCTGTTCTGGTCTGGCCGGGTCAGCAGCACCGGCATGTTCACTGCCGGATCCTTGAGCTTGTAGACGACGGTGAGGTCGTCCGGCGCTTCCACGGCCAGATAGTTGGCGATGTAGAAGGCGCAGCGGCACGCGTTCTTGGGATCCTTCTGGCGGTCGAAGTTCCATTTCACGGCGGCGGCGTTGAACGGCGTACCGTCATGGAATTTCACACCGGGCCTGAGCTTGTAAGTCCAGGTCTTGAAGTCGTCGGAATGCGACCACGAGACGGCAAGGCCAGGGACTGCCTTGCCGCTGTCGTCGAGCTTGACCAGCGTTTCCAGCAGCAGCGCGGCGGCAATGTTCTGCGACGTGTCGTAGACGCCAACCTTCAGCGGGTCGAAGCCCGGAATGTCGAGCTCGAGGCCGACCGTCAGCGTGCCACCCTTCTTCTGCGCCAGCGCCGGCCCGCCCGCGAGCATCGCGGCGGAGGCGGCGAGCGCCAGAAATTTCATCGTCGACTTCATGTCAGTTCCTCCCAGAACCTGTGACGAGTAACCCCGTTTTGCCGGGAGCCTAACGCAGCCGCGCACGGCCCGCGACTCCAAATCAGCCGATCACGGCTTCTTCAATCGATTTGAAATCGCCATGGCGCCTGCAGGTATCACCGTTGCGGCGAGCCGGTGTCGCTTCATCGATGTGCAATCGCCGCTCGGCCACCGACGCATCGACCGAGCATGCGGCCAGTCGACCGTAGTCAGCCTCGCTTTGACCCTCGACCAGCAGCGCGCCGGCCCGCAGAGCACCCAACAACAACGCTACGCGTTGCGGAGAATCGCCATCCGGTACCGATAAAGTTCTGCCGCCCGGTCCATAGCCCTGCGCAATCAACCATGACGCGATGGCGCCGCTGAGGGCCCAGGCGCGGGAATTGGTCAACATCTGCCATTCGTCACCGGCACGGCCGGGCAGCAGCGGCGCATGCGGCGCCAGCTCGCTGACTTCCGCCAGAACGTCGATGACGAGCGCCACGCTCACGGCCCGATCAGCAGGCGCTTGAGTTCGGCAGCGATCAGCCCGTCCTGGAACGCCGTCGGATGCCCGTCGTGCGGGATCAGAAGCTTCGACACATCGTGGGCGGCAGTCAGGTCATTGACACGCATCAGCCTCACCCCGGCAGCGCGCAACTTGCCGGGCAGCGAGGCTATCAGCGCATCGTGGGCGCTTTGGTCAGGCCAGGAATAGACGACGAGCAGCGGCACTCCGAAACGCTCGCGCACCAGCGCCTGCAGCCGGACCACGAGGGCGACGAACAGATCCGCCTGCTCCTGCTGACGCCGGTGCTGGCCGATCGCATTCACGAAGGCGAACTGCTGCCCGAGCAGATAGCGCAGGCCCTCGAGCGGATGATAGAGCCGGTACTCGTTGAAGGTGCCGGTGAAGCGCGGCACGCCGTTCTCCAGCACGTAGCGTGGCGAGGAGCCGAGCCAGCCACCGTCACCGGTGACCCGCGCGAGATGATCGGGGATCACCCACGTCACCATCGCCATCAAGTTCGGCGCCTTGTACGGGTCAAGCAGGCCCGCTTCGACCGCGCGCACCAGATGATTGGGTGCATAGCCGGACGCGGCGAAGTTAACCGTGCGCACCCGGGAGCCCGCGAAGCGCGCGAACTGCGACGGCACGGTCTCGTCGTCGGCGAGGCCCTCTCCGAACATGAAGGAGTCACCCAGGAAGAGATAGGTGTCGGCACCAGCCGGCGCGGCAACCGTCGCGCGCGTCTGGTCGGCGAGAATCGTATAGGTGTGATGGAAGACCGGCTTGCCGTCGAAGGTTTCGCGCACATCGACCTTGGTGTTCGCCCTGGGCCGATAGCCGAGCACGGTATCGGGAACGAGCCAATCCTTGGGATCGGTGACCCGCACGATGCCGGCCCCCATCGCCTTGGGCGCGAAGAGATCGGCCAGGAGGTCGGCACCCACCAGTCCAACCGCGACAGCAGCGACCAGCAGCGAGCCGGTGCGCGCGCGATTGCCGCGCAGCAGAACGACGCCGGCCAATCCGAGCAGGACGACGATGGCGAGTACTGCCAAAGCCATTACGCTAGGCTCCAACCAACAGGAAAAGAAGGAGCGCGTTCATGCAGGGGCAGTTGCCGCTCGCGGGGCTTCGGGTGCTCGATCTCGCCAGCTTCATTGCAGGTCCGGTTGCCGCGACGGTTATGGGTGACTACGGCGCCGAAGTCATCAAGATCGAGCCGCCGGGTGAAGGGGACCCGCAACGCAAACTGGGGCAGGCCCATTCGATCCCGCAGCATCCGGTGAATTTCTGCTGGCACCTGGTCAACCGCAACAAGCGCGCGATCGTGCTCGACCTCAAGCACCTCGACGGCCGAGCCGCCTTCGACCGCCTGCTCGCCACCGCCGACGTGATGGTGGTGAACTTTCCGCTGAAAGTGCGCGAGCGCCTGAAGATGCGCTACGAGGACGTGAAACACATCAATCCGCGGCTGATCTATGCCTCGATGACCGGCTACGGCGAGAGCGGCCCTGACGCCGAGCAGCCGGGTTTTGACTCGACAGCCTTCTTCGCCCGCTCCGGCCTGCTCGATGCCCTGACTTACGAGGGTGGGCCGCCCGCCTTCTCCCTGCCGGCGCAAGGCGACCAGATGACCGGCATGAACCTGTTCGCGGCGATCGCGATGGCCCTGTTGCATCGCGAGCGCACCGGAGAAGGCAGCGAAGTCTCGACGTCGCTTCACGCCTCGGGCCTGTGGTCGAACGGCATGCTGGCGCAGGGGGCGCTGCTCGACGCCTATGTGGCGCATCGCCCGCCGCGCACCAAGCCGCGAAGCGCGCTCGCCAACCAGTACCGCACCGCCGACGGGCGCTGGATCCAGCTCACCATCGTGCGTGAGGACAAGTTGTGGCCCGAACTGTGCCAGGCGATCGAACGTCCGGACCTGCTCGATGATCCGCGTTTCGCGACGACGGAGATCCGCCGAGCCCACGCGCCCGAGCTTGCCGCGATCCTCGATCCCGTCTTCGCCGCCCACACCTGGCCCGAGTGGAAGCGCCGCCTGCGCCGGCACGAGATCACGTTCGGCCTGCTCGGCGTGCTGCGTGACGTTCCGAGCGACGAGCAGGCGATCGCCAACGGCTCGATCGTGTCGACCAACGTCGAAGAAATGCCGCGCACCATTACCGCGCCGATCCGGTTGTCGTTTGCGCCACGCCCTGTCGCTGCCGGCCCCGGGCCGCGCCATGGCGAGCATACAGACCAGCTTCTGGGCGAGCTTGGCTATAGCGCGGCCGACATTAAGCGGCTGCGCGACACGAAGGCGGTGGCATGATTCTGTCATCGCCGTCGCCGCGCGCCCCTAGGTCGCCATCGCTTCTGCTGCGCGCACGCGCTTGACCTCGTGTGCCTGAAGGCGCGGCAGCACGCCTTCGGCGAAGCGGCGGATCTGTTCCATGAACATCTCGTGCGGCATCGCCCCGCGATTGAGGCCGATCTGCACCATGTTGGCGCCGGCATGCTCGGCCTGGGCGATGATGCGCTCGGCCACTTCCGACGCCGTGCCGTAGGGCAGGTTCTCGGCCTGCTTCTGGAAGCTCTCGAACGTCATGTTGCGGAAATCCTCGCGCAGCAGCGCGGCCGCCCGCTGATTCTCCGGCCGAACGTAGTCCGTCGAGTTCTGTTCGACATAGCCCGCTTGGCGCTGCGCCGCCGTCTCGGTGAAGCTGCCGTGACTGAACAGCGTCGTGTTGAAATAGAGATGGTAGGGCGCGACCTCCTTCACGGCCTGGGCCTTCGAATCGGCGACATAGGCGTTCAGGGCAAGCGACAGATGGTCTGGGGTGATGCGATGGCCCGCCGCCTTCAGGGACTTCGCATAGTGGCGAATGATGTCGTCGCGCAGTCCGCCGCCGGCGAGGCCTGGCGTGATGCCGATATTGTGCTTGCCCGCGAATTCGATCGATTCCTGGCTGCCGACGATCGGAATCATGATCGGCGGGTGCGGCTTCTGAATCGGGCGCGGCCACAGAGCTACATCCCTGTACGACCAGTACTTGCCTGAGTAGGAAAAGACGTCTTCGGTCCACGCGCGTGTGACGATTTCGTAGGCTTCCTCAAAACGCTCGCGCGACTGCGACAGCGGCACGTTGTGCACCTGGTACTCGCGAGGGATGCCACGCGCGAAGCCGGAGATGATGCGCCCGTTGCTCAGGCAGTCGAGCATCGCGAGTTCTTCGGCAAGACGAAGGGGCTCGTGCAGCGGCAGGAGATTCCCGTAGATCAGCAGCTTCAGGTTTTTCGTCCGTTGCGCGGCGGCCGCTGCCATCAGGTTCGGCGAGTTCATCAGCCCGTAGGGCGAACAGTGATGTTCGTTGAAGCCGACGCCGTCGTAGCCCAGGCGATCGAGTGCTTCCCAGGCCTCGAGGTGCTCGGCGTAGGTACGCGCTGCCACATCGGCCTTGAAGTGCTTCTGGCTGAGCGGATAGGGCAGTTCGGTGCCCTGCTTGATGTGGTCAAGGTTCTCGCCGTAGGCGAGCAGGTCGAAGATGAAGACTTTCATGTCGGGCCAAGGTTAGGGGCTTTTAGGGTAGGGCGGAAACCTCCGCTCACGCCGGACACTCATCGCAACGATGGATTGGGGTGGCACGGGGGCCGGAACGCGCGGCGTCGCGGGAGGGTTCGGGAACGGGCGCGAGCCGAGGACAGATTGTGCCCGGTTTGCGTGGTCGGGTGAGCGCTTATCGCTTGGCCCGCGGCGCTTCCTTCAGCCATTTCCGCGCCGCGTGGATGGACCGAAACACCTGGGCTGGCCGCTGTTCGTTTGTGAGTTGGGCAAACAGTCGCGCCAGGGCGTCGTTTTTTTCGTTGGTCACGAGGGCGATCGGCCCCCGCGGCTTCTTGTCAGCGGGCAGATCGCGCAAATGTTCGCCGTAGGCCGCGAGATCGATATCGCTGATCATGGCGGTGCCGCTGATGACGTCGATGATCTTGCGGTAATCGAGTGCTTTTTGCGTCTCGAGTTCGCGCGCGAATGCGAGGACATCCTTCAAGGTGACGGGGCCCTGGGCGACTCCGACGACCATGCGTTCCGGATGACTGATCTGGAACCTGATGGGCACAAAGCGGATGTTAGCCCGGCTGGAAGGGAGTTGCCATCCGTGCAGGCCTCAGGGTGAAGGGTGTTGTCGGGCAGTGCCTGGATACCGGCCATTGCTCGTCGCAGGGCTCGGCCTTGTTTCTTGGCGCTGGCGACTGCCACGCAGACTATTCCAATGAAGAAGTGAACCGTGCGAACGCATCGGCCCGATCTCGGCTACTTGGTCAGGATCAGTTTGTTCGAAGCGGTGACGCGCAGGCGGTAGGTGTCCTTGCCGTGCCGGATGATCAGTTCGCGCCGCCCTCCCATCAGGGTGGTGCTTTCAACAACGGGCGGGCTCGGCCCAGTCTCTGCCGGTTCCGGTTCCGCCGCCCGTCCCACGCAAGGCGCTTGGTTCATCTACCCTATCGCCTCCTTTGCGATTGCGAATGCCTCGCAATCGCATAATATGGATGGGCAGTCAATCGACATTCAACCCGCGGTGACGCCATGGAACGTTCGGCAGAACAGGGACTTAACACGAGCCCGCAGACGGACGGGCGGCGTTGCGGCCGTCCGGGCTGCATCTGCTCGTTGCCGCTCGGTGAACGCTTCGTGCTGTGGGCGCTGCGCCAGTGGCAACTGGAAGGCGCGCTCCCGCGCCAGGGCAGCGCGCTGCACGAAGGCTTCAGGACGGCGAATTTGCTCGAGGTCCTGCCGGATTTCGCGATCGCCATGGACGCCTATCTGTTCGGCGCGCGCCGCGGCCTCGAAATCCATCTGCCGTCCTGCAGTTGCATCAGCGCCGACGAGGCAACGCTGGTGGCGCTGTGCGGCCTGGCCCAAAGCGGACACCAGGGCCGCTTGCAGGCTTCGCTGTCGCACCTGGTCGTGCCGACGGCCGCCCGTGTCGCGGCGGAAAAGCTGACCGGCTTTTCGCTCGCGCTGGCGCGTGGCGGCCTGCATCTGGCGGCTTCGCAAGGCGAGCCGGGAGCGCGATTGAACTGATCCGCCGACTGACTCGGCCGCGACCGGCGCGCTAGACTTCCGGCCAAGCAACAAAACGGAGGACGCCATGAAGGTCGGTATGGCGATGAACATGCTCTACGAACACGGGCGGCCCGACGTCGCCGTGGTGCACGAGCATTTCCAGCTCGGCGATCTGGTCGAGCCGCTGGGCTTCGATTCGATTTGGGCCCTGGAACATCACTTCACCGGCTACGCCATGTCGCCGGCACCGACGCAGCTGCTCGCATATTACGCCGGTCGCACCAAGCGCATCCAGCTCGGCACCGCGGTGATCGTGCTGCCCTGGCACGACCCTATCCGCGTCGCCGAGCAGATCGCACTGCTCGACATCATGTGCGGCGGCCGCTGCCTGTTCGGCTTCGGCCGCGGCGCGGCCACGACCGAGTACGAAGGCTTCCGCATCCCGATGGGCGAGGCGCGGCCGCGCTTCGTCGAGGCGGCGCAGATCGTGGTCAAGGCGCTGCGCGACGAAGTGTTCGAGCACGACGGCGAGTTCTTCAAGATTCCCAGGATGTCGATCCGGCCCCGACCGATCTCGCATCCTGAGCGGCGTTTCTACGCGAGCTCGGTCAGTCCCGAGTCGGCGGAAGTCATCGCCAAACTGGGCTTCGGCATGCTGCTGATCATGCAGAACGAATGGAGCAAGTGCCGCGAGGATATCGACAAGTTCCAGGCAATGAGCGCGGCCTCCGGTCACGCTCAGAAGGCACCGATCATCCTGACCAACGTCTCGTGCTGCGAGAGCCGGCAGGAAGCCGAGGAAAAGGCCGTCACCTATCTCGGCCGCAAGTGGCAGTCGATCGACAACCACTATCATTTCTCCGACGGACATCTCGCCAACGTCAAAGGCTACGAGGCCTACGGCAAGACGGCCAAGACCTATGCCAAGCTCAAGGATCCGGCCAACCTCAAGAAGGCGACCGACTTCTACGTCTCGATCCAGATCGTCGGCACGCCCGACGACTGCCTGCAGAAGATCGCCGAACTGCACCGCATCACCGGCATGGATCACCTGGTCACCGAATTCTCCTTCGGCAACCTGCCGCACCACGAATCGGAGAAGGCCTTGCGCCTGTTTGCCGACAAGGTGCTGCCGACGCTGCAGCGCGATGCGGCCTTTGCCGC
>CAYZQZ010000195.1:0-7249 GCA_964480235.1 uncultured Reyranella sp.
TGCAGGTCGTCCTGCGTCATGGTGTTGTTGGGATCCATGCGCTGCGCCTGCTCTTTCATGCGGCGGCGCTCTTCCGGATCCTTCATCCGCTCGGCCATCTCCTTCTGCCAACGGTCCATCGCCTCGTAGAGCTGCTGGATGAGCTTCTCGATCTCTTCGTCGCCGGCGTTGCGCTGGATGGCGTCGCGCAGATTCTGCCGCGCCTGCTCGAGCTGCTTCTCCGCGTCGGAGGTGGCGCCCTGTTCGAGGCGCATCGCGAGATCCCACAGCAATGCCTGGGTATCGGCGATGGTCTGCTTGTCGCCGCTGGCAGCGAGCCGCGACGAGCCGACCCTGAGGCCGAGCGTCACGACCGCGTCGTCGCGGTAGGTCTCGGGCTTGGCCTGGATCATGCGCATGCCGTCGGCGACGTCGAGGCGCAATGCCTTCGGATCGCGGGTCAGCGCCTTGCGCAGCACGATCAGCGCGCGCGCGGTCGGATCGTTGAACACGCGCTCGGGCAACAGGAAGGTTTCCACGGCGCTGCGGCCCTTCTGGCCGAGTGCATCGGTGGCGAACAGCATCACCGTGACCTTTAGCCCCGCCCACGGCGAACTGGTGAGATCGCGCACGAAGGAATCGGCGACCTTCCTGGCGCCCGCCGCGACCGGCAGGTCGATGCGCATGACCTCCGGCTCCTCGTCGTCGCTCAGCATGTCGGCACCCAGAACCGAGCCGTGCAGGCGGATCTGCAGTTGAACGCCGGTGATGCCGAAATCGTCGCCGGCGATGTAGTCGACCTTGGTCGACCACTTGTCGACGCCGATCGGCCTCGCGAACTCGACGGTCGGGGCGAGGTCGGGAATGACGTGCAGCTTCCAGCGCGCCTGCTCGTCACCGCGCGCGTTCAGCACGATCTGCTTGCCCTCTGTGATCACTTGCTCGATCTGGAACTTGCCCTTGCTCACCGTGTTGAACTCGGTGTCGTGGCCGTCGATCGACAGCTTGGGCGGCTTGCGGCCGCGCACGTCGTCGACAAAGCCCGCGAGCTTGGAGCCGACCGGCACGCGCAGGAGCTTGTCGCGGTCGGCCATGTCGAGATAGATCGGCGCCTTGCCGGTATAGGCCGGCGGCGCGATCCAGAGATTGGCGACCACCGGCGGCGGCGGCGGGAAGGCCGGCGTCACGGCGGCGGCCAGACGGTCGCTGCTCCAGCCGCCGGCGATGGCGATGGCGACGATCAGCGCCAGGACCGGCACCAGACGCAGCGCCCAGGTGTCGAGGCGGGCGAGGCCGGGATGGGCGGGCTTGTTGGTCAAGCCGGCGAGGCGCTCGGCTTCGCGGCGGCGATGGGCCTGCCAGAGCGCGGCCGACATGACGTCGTGTTCGCCGGCAGCAAGGCGGTCCTGGACGGCGACCAGCGGCCGGTGCGGCACATTGGAGTCGCGCTCGAGGCGGCGGATCGACTGTTCGCGGGTCGGCCAGTGGAGGCCACGCAGCCGCCACCATGCCAGGCCGCTGAAAGCAACGGCAAGGGCGGCCAGCAGGCCGGTGTGAACCCAGGGGTCGAGGCCGGCGAACAGGTCGAGATGGGCGGCGGCGACGAACAAGGCGACGGCCGAAAGCAGAGGCACCAGTCGCGGCCACAAACCTTCCCAGGCCAACGCCAGCCACGCCAATCCGACCTTGCGCTCAAGCCCCGGTGCCTGGACTTCGAGCGCCTCGATCGTCTTCGTCTGGCTGATCGCCATTACACCCTTTCTATGGCTGCCGGCTCAGCCCCTCTTGTCCATCCAGGGCGGGAACCGCTCGGCCTCAAGCATCTCGTCGATCGACGGTCTGGCGCGAACAACCGCAAACCGCGTGCCATCGACCAGGACTTCCGGCACCAGGGGCCGGCTATTGTAGGTCGACGCCATGACGGCCCCATAGGCGCCCGCCGAGCGTACCATGATGAGGTCGCCGGCAGAAAGCGGCGGCAAATCACGGTTCTGTGCCAGATAATCCCCCGATTCGCAGATCGGGCCGACAACGTCGCAACGGATTTTGGCGACACCGGGGCGGGGTTCGCGAACCGGCAGGATGTCGTGCCAGGCCTCGTACAGGGTCGGCCGGATCAGGTCGTTCATCGCGGCATCGACGATCACGAAAGTCCGCGAAACGCCGGGCTTCACGAGGATGACCTCGCCCACCAGCACGCCCGCCTCGCCGACCAGCCGGCGGCCGGGCTCGAAGGTCAGTTCGCAGTCGAGACCCTGGGTTTCCTTTGCCACCATCGCCAGGAAGTCGGCGATCGAGGGCGGCTTCTCCTTCTTGTAAACGATCCCCAGCCCCCCGCCGATGTCGAATCGGTCGATGTGGTGGCCGTCGGCACGCAGTTGCCTGATCAGCCCGCGCATCTTCTTGATGGAGGCACGGTAGGGCGCGAGTTTCTCGAGTTGCGAGCCGATATGCATGGCGACGCCAACCACGCGCAGGTTCGGCAGCTTGCCGGCCATGGCGAAGGCATCGCGCGCGAGATCGATGTCGATGCCGAACTTGTTGCCCTTCTTGCCGGTGGTGATCTTGGCGTGGGTCCTGGCGTCGACATCGGGATTCACACGGATCGTGATGTCGGCCTTGACGCCCAGCTGGCCCGCCACGGCGTTCAGCACCTCGAGTTCGTAGGCGCTCTCGACATTGATCTGGCCGACGCCGGCCTCGAGAGCGGCCATCAGCTCCGACGGCTTCTTGCCGACGCCGGAATAGACGATGCGCGCGGCCGGGATGCCGGCCGCCAGCGCACGGCGCATCTCGCCGACCGAGACGATGTCGGCGCCGGCGCCCATGTCGCCCAGCAGCTTGATAACGGCGAGGTTCGAGTTCGCCTTCATGGCGTAGCACACCGAGGCGCGGCGGCCCTTCAGCGACGTCTTCATGCCGTCCTGGAACTCGCGCATGCCCTGGCGCAGCGCGGCGGCGGAGTAGCAGTAGAAAGGCGTGCCGACCTGGGCGGCGATCTTCTTGATCGCCACGCCTTCCGCCAGCATGTCGCCGTTCCTGTAGGCGAAGAAGCTCACAGGAACCTCCGGCGCGCTTCCTTGGCCGCGCGCGCGACATTGGCGGGCGCGGTGCCGCCGAAACTCTTGCGGGCGGCGACAGAGGCCTCGACGGTCAGCACCTTGTAGACGCCGCGGTCGATGCGCGGTTCAACCGACTGCATCTCCTTGAGCGTGAGCCCGTCGAGATCGACGCCCTTGTCGGCAGCCTTGGCCACCAGCGCGCCGGTAGCGTGATGGGCCTGGCGGAACGGCAGGCCGACCTTGCGCACAAGCCAATCGGCGAGATCGGTCGCGACCGAATAGTCGGCCGAGGCGACGGCGCGCATGCGCTGCTTGTTGGCCTTGAGGTCACGGACCATGCCGGCCATCGCCGCGATGCAGAGCTCGAGCGAATCGGCGGCGTCGAACAGTGGCTCCTTGTCTTCCTGCATGTCCTTGCCGTACGTCAGCGGCAGGCCCTTCAGGATGGTGCAGAGCGCCACGAAAGCGCCAACGATGCGGCCGACCTTGCCGCGCGCCAGTTCGGCGGCGTCGGGATTACGCTTCTGCGGCATGATCGAGCTGCCGGTGGTGAAGGCATCCGACAGCGCGATGAAGCGGAACGGCGCCGAGCACCAGATCACGATCTCCTCGGCGAGCCGCGACAGATGCACGGCACAGAGCGAAGCGGCCGCCAGGAATTCGACCACGTAGTCGCGGTCGGACACCGCGTCGAGCGAGTTGGCCATCGGCCGGTCGAAGCCCAGCGCCCTGGCCGTCCTGACCCGGTCGATCGGATGCGGCGTGCCGGCCAGGGCCGCGGCACCGAGCGGCGATTCGTTCAGCCTGGCGCGGCAGTCGGCCAGCCGCGAGCGGTCGCGGCCGATCATCTCGACATAGGACAGAAGATGATGACCGAAAGTGATCGGCTGCGCGGTCTGCAGATGGGTGAAACCCGGCATGATGGTGCCGGCGTGCTCCTCGGCGCGGTCGATCAGGGCCGCCTGCAGGTCCTTCAGCATCATCTCGAAGCGGTCGATCGTGTCGCGCACCCACAGCCGCACGTCCAGCGCGATCTGGTCGTTGCGCGAGCGTGCCGTGTGCAGACGGCCGCCGGCCGGCCCGATCAGGTCGGTGAGCCGCGCCTCGACGTTGAAATGGATGTCCTCGAGCTTGGTCGAGAAGCGGAACCTGCCGCCCTCGATCTCGGCCCTGACCTTGTTGAGGCCAGCCTTGATGGCACGCCCGTCGGCCGGAGTCAGGATCCTGCGCGCCACCAGCATGTCGGCGTGCGCCAGCGAGCCCGCAATGTCCTGGGCGTAGAGCCGCTTGTCGAATCCGATCGAGGCGTTGATCTTTTCCATGATCTCCGCCGGCCCGAGCTTGTAACGGCCGCCCCACATCGCGTTGGAGCGGCTCTTCGCGGGCTTTGTCTTTTTCCGTGCCATGAATTAGAGCCAGTAATGCTGTAGGAACCGGCGCTTATGACACATCCCGCCCCGAATTTCGCCCTCCGCCGCCGGGTCTTCCTAGGCGCTGCGCCGGCTTTTTTTGCCCTCCCGGCATTAGCCGATTTAGGGCCGTCCCTGCTCACCGGTGCGATGGCCAAGTTCAAACTCGCGGCGACCCGGAAGCCGCTGCCCGACTTCGCCTTCCTCGACGCCAAGGACCAGGAGCGCAAGCTCGGCGACTGGCGCGGCAAAACCGTGCTGGTGAACTTCTGGGCGACCTGGTGCGCGCCATGCGTCAAGGAGATGCCGAGCCTCGACAAGCTTCAGGCGGACATGGGCAAGGAGACCTTTGTCGTGCTGCCGCTGTCGCTCGACGGCCCGACCCGGTCCAAGGTCGCGCCATTCTACGAAAGCGCCAAGCTCGCCAATCTCGGCATCTGGTTCGATAAAGGTCGCAGGGTCCAGCAGGCGCTCGACGTCAGTCTGCTGCCGACGTCGATCCTGGTCGATCCCCAGGGTCGCGAGATCGGCCGCCTCGAGGGCGATGCCGACTGGGACACCCGGGAGGCAATCGCGCTCATCAAGGCCGCCGCCGGCGCCTGAACGCTGCCCTGAGGTGGGGAAGTTCCGCCCCGTCTGCTCCGCTCCCACCTATTCCGGACGCACAGTGAAAGTCGGCTTGCGCAGACGGGTCAGCCAGAAAGGGCGATTGGCCGATGTCGTGGCGATCCAGACCAGCACGCATACGCCGAGAAGGAAGCCGATGACGGGGTCGCCCGACCAGGCGAAGGCGCCCGCCGCGAAGCTCATGACCGCCGCGATCATCTGAAACATCGATCTCTCCACCGAGACAATTTGCACAACGTCGAGCGGCTTGTAGGGGCCGCGCGGTTTCCTGCAGATGTCGTGAGTGTTGCGATCGGTTTCGTTGGTTACGCGACGGTGGCCGTTACGCCTTGGTCGCGGGCTTTATCCACGGTCGGGCCTACCGGCGATTGACCCGGGTGCAGCGGCAGGTGTCGATCTGGTGGAACTCGAGCATGTTGCCGCAGGGATCGTTGACGAAAAGCTGCGTCGATTGCGGGCTGACCAGCCCCTCGATCACCCAGTACTTCGTGCCCATGCGGTCGAGTTCCTTGCGGGTCTCCGCGATGTCCTTCACCGCGAAGGCGATGTGCGGCCGGGTCGGGTCCTCGCCCGGGCCCTTGGCGACGGGCGAGGGTTGCGCGCCGCCGATCAGGTGGATCTGACCGACCTCGCCGACATTGATCCAGGCGCCTGGAATGCCGGGAATGGTCGGCCGGCCCTCGTCGCGCGAGAGACCCAGCACGTCCTTGTAGAACTTCTCGACCTCGCCGAGCTTGCCGCCGGCGTTGTCGATGCGGATGCCGGTGTGGTGGACCTCGAGAATTTCAATCGCCATGGAGAGCTTCCTCTTGATGTCTTGATGTTGGACCAATCCTAGCTTCAGGATGGCGGCATGGCGAGACGACCTCTCAACGGCGACGGACGGCGGGCGCGGCTCGGTATCGTGGTGCCGAGCGTCAACACGGTGATGGAGCCGTGGGCGCACCGGGTCGTGCCGGACGGTATCGGTCTTTTCGCGGCGCGAATGTTCATCCCGCCCGCCACCACGCCCGAAGCGTTCATCGAGATGGACCGCAATGAGGGCCGCATGGCGATCCGCCAGCTCTCCAGCGTGCATCCCGACGTGATTGCCTATGGCTGCACCGCCTCCTCGATCGTGCAGGGCCTCGACTACGACGCCCATCTGCGGGGCGAAATCGAACAGACGCACGGCGTGCCGGCGACCACGGCGGCGCACGCCATCGTCAGCGCCGCCCGGGCGCTGGAGGTCGGCACAGTGAGCATCGTGTCGCCCTATACCGAGGAGGTCGACGCGGCCGAGCACCGCTACTTCGCGAGCGCCGGCCTGAAGGTGACGGGCGGCGCCTGCCTCGGCATCACCGATGGCTTCCTGCTGGCCGAGCCGGAGCCCGACACCCTGTTCGATCTCGGCACGCGCGGCTGCGACATCCATGCCGAAGCGCTGATCATGACCTGCCTCAACACGCGCTCTCACACCGTGATCGCCCGCCTGGAGGACGAGCTCGGCGTGCCGGTTATCACTTCCACGCAGGCGACCCTGTGGCACGCGCTGCGGCTGGCCGGCATCGAAGATTCCATCCAGGGCTACGGCCGGCTGCTCGAGCGCTATTGAACCGCCGCGACGGAACGGCAATGCAGCCATGCGCAACGCGAGTGCATGCAAGGCGTTGTGAGTCCGTTCGGGGAGCGCGTTTCCGCCGCAGGCAGCCTTTGACGCAAGTCAACTTGCCGTAAGGTGGATCGCCTATGTGAAGGACGACGTTCCACTGACCGCGAAAGTGAGCCCGTCGTGCAGCAGACCATCCTCGCCCTCGGAGCCATGAGCAGCCTGCTCGGCCTGGCGCTGATGCTGCGCTACGGCCTGACCTTCCACACCCGGTTGCAGTTCGGTGAGGCGCTGCCGCAGTCGTTTTCGGCGAGCTACGAGACTTGGCGTCTGCACACCCGCGAACTGCGCGGCCGCTTCGGCCTGGTGCTGGCGGTGGTCGGTGCCGCCCTTGCGACGGGCGCCACCGGCCTGATCCAGCTGCCGATCTAGGCGCAGCTCACTTCACGGCATCGCATGGCGGCCCGTTTCACTGGCCGGCAATGCGTTTGGCGCCGTCCAGTTCCTTCTCGAGCAGCGGCAGCCATTCCTGAGCGAAGCGGCGCAGCGGACCGCTGCCCCCGTTTTGCGAATAGGCACCGACC
>CAYZQZ010000196.1:0-7227 GCA_964480235.1 uncultured Reyranella sp.
GGCGTCGGTGCTGCGCCGCAAGCTGACCGAGGCTGGCCTGCGCGACGAGGTACCCGTCGTCGAGATCCCGCTGGGCGGTAGATTCAGGGTCGGTCCGTTCGAACTCGAAATGGTCACCATGACCCATTCGATTCCCGAACCCAATGCGCTGGCGATCCGCACCAAAATGGGCACCGTGTTCCATACCGGCGACTGGAAGATCGATCCCGACCCGCTGCTCGGCGAGTTGACCGACGAGGTACGCCTGAAGCAGATCGGCGAGGAGGGCGCGCTCGCCATGGTGTGCGACAGCACCAACGTCTTTGTCGAGGGCGAGGCGGGCTCCGAGGCGACGGTTCGCGCCAACCTCGAGAAGGTCGTGCGCATGCGCAAGAACCGAGTCGCGGTGACCTGCTTCGCCTCGAACCTCGCCCGGGTCGAGAGCATCGCCAAGGCGGCGGTCGCGGTGGGCCGGCATCCGGTGCTGTCGGGCCGCGCCCTCCAGCGCATGGTCGAGGCGGCGCAGGAATGCGGCTATCTGCTGGACTTTCCGCCGACGGTCGGGGAACGCGAGGCGGGCTACCTGCCGCGCGACAAGGTTCTCTACATCTGCACCGGCAGCCAGGGCGAGCCGCGCGCCTCGATGGCCAAGCTCGCATTCGGCGACCATCGCGACCTGGTGCTGGAGGAGGGAGACTGCGCGGTCTTTTCTGCGCGGGTGATTCCCGGTAACGAGCGCGGCGTCGGCCGCTTGCACAATGCCCTGATGGCGCGGGGCGTCGAGATCGTCGACGATCGCGACGCGCATATTCATGTGTCCGGCCACCCCGCGCGCGACGAACTGGTGAGGGTCTATCAGTGGATCCGGCCCAAGATCGCCCTGCCGGTCCACGGCGAGATGCGCCACATGGTCGAGCACGCGAGCCTCGCCCGGGCCTGCCAGGTGCCGGAGACGGTACTGGCACCCAACGGCACGATGGTGCGACTGGCGCCCGGGCCGGCTGAGGTCATCGATCACGTGTATGTCGGTCGCCTGGCGCGGGACGGCGATGGACTGGTGGAAGTCGAGGGAGAGGCGCTGCGCGAGCGCCGCAAGTTGCTGTGGAATGGGGCGGCCGCCGTCACGCTCGTGATCGACGGCCAGGGAAGGGCCAAGGCGCCGGCGGTCGTGTCGATGCGGGGCATCGACGACGACAGGGGCAAGCTCGGCCAGGCCATCGTGGCCGGTCTGAACGAGATGCTGGCCGATCTCAATGCCGGGGAGCGCCGGGACGACGAGCGAATCCGCGAGGCCGCCCGTCAATCGGTGCGGCGCGTCGTGCGGGCGCACTTTGGCAAGAAGCCGTTGACGGACGTGCATATCGTCCGCATCTAGGTCCTATGATCGGACGCTTGAACCACATCGCCATCGCCGTTCCGGACCTCGCCAAGGCCTCGGAGCTCTATGCCAAGGTCATGGGGGCCAAGGTGAGCGCCCCCAAGGCACAGCCGGCGCATGGCGTCACGGTCGTGTTCGTCGAGTTGCCGAACACCAAGATCGAGCTTTTGCATCCTTTGGGTGAAAAGTCGCCAATCGCCAACTTTCTGGCCCGCAATGCCGACGGCGGCATCCACCATGTCTGCTATGAGGTCGAGGACATCTACGCCGCACGCGATAAGCTGAAAGCTGGCGGCGCCCGTGTGCTGGGCGACGGCGAGCCCAAGATCGGCGCGCACGACAAGCCGGTGCTGTTCCTGCATCCCAAGGATTTCACCGGCACCCTGATCGAACTCGAACAGGTCTGAGGCTCGCCATGAGCTGGGCGACCGGCGTCATGGTCTATCTGGTAATCTGGTGGACGATCCTGTTCGCCGTGCTGCCGCTCGGCGTGCGCCGGATCGAGAATCCCGGTCGCGGCGAGGAACGGGGGGCCCCGGAGCGGCCTCAGCTTCTGCGCAAGGCGATCATTACGTCGCTGGTCGCGGCCGTGCTGTGGCTTGGATTTTATTTCCTCCATCGGGCGGATATTTTCAGTTTCCGCGCCATGGTCGGCAGCTAAAGTAAAACTTTAACTAAGCCGCCTAAGCTCCTGAAAAGAAAAACGGCAGACCTCTGGTCTGCCGCTTCTCTCAACCCCGAAACTCTTCGCAGGCGGCTTTTGCCGCTCTCCTCCCTAAACTCGGGCCTAGCCCAAGACGTAGGCTGTGTACCTGCCGCCCTGCGGCTTGCCAAGACCTTTTATTTCGATCGCCCCGTATTGACGGAACGATTCTTCTGGCTCTGGGTCGTTCGACGACATGCAAATGTCCGCAGTCGTTGTCTGACTACTTGATGTACAGATATTTGATCACAAACAGGACAGCGAGAATTCCGACGGCCGGATGGATGTCGCGATAGCGACCGGCCGCCAGTTTGATTCCGGCGTACGAGATGAAGCCGAAAGCGATGCCTTCGGCGATCGAGAAGGTGAACGGCATGGCGATCGCCGTGATCACTGCAGGCGCCGCTTCGGTGATGTCGTCCCACTCGATCTCGGCCAACCCGCGCGCCATCAGGATGGCGACGTACAGCAGCGCCGGCGCCGTTGCGTAGGGGGGAATCGATCCGGCAAGCGGCGCAATGAAAAGTGCCAGCAGAAACAGTACCGCCACCGTGAGCGCGGTGAGTCCGGTGCGGCCGCCCGAATTTATGCCCGATGCGCTCTCGATGTAGCTGGTGGTGGTCGATGTGCCGATCGCGGCGCCGATCATGGCCGCGCCGCTGTCGGCCATCAGGGCGCGATGTAGCCGGGGCACCGTGCCGTCGGGGCGCATGAAGCCGCCGCGATGGGCCAGCGCGATCAAGGTGCCGGTGTTGTCGAACAGATCGACGAACAGGAAGGCGAACACCACGGTCACCAGGCCAACGCTCATGGCGCCTGCCAGATCCATCTGCAGGAATACCGGCGCCACCGAGGGGGGCATGTCGAAAATGCCGCCGAACTTCTGCTTGCCGGCCAGAATCGAGACCACCGTTACTGCCAGAATGCCGATGATCACCCCGCCAATCACCTTGCGGTGCTCCAGGGCAACGATGAGCGCGAAGCCGAGCACCGCCATCAAGACCGGCCAGGAGGCGAGGTCCCCATGGGTCACCAGGGTGACCGGATGGGCGACGACGATCTTGGCATTCTCGAGTGCAATCAGGGCGAGGAAGAGGCCGATGCCGGCGGCGATCGCCATCTTGAGCGACTTGGGGATTGCATTGACGATCCATTCGCGGATCGGCAGCGCGCTGATGATGAAGAAGATGATGCCGGAGATGAACACGCAGCCCAGCGCCACCTGCCAGCTGTACTTCATCGCGCCGACCACGACGAAGGCGAAGTAGGCGTTGAGGCCCATGCCGGGCGCCAGGGCGATCGGGTAGTTGGCCAGGAAGGCCATCAGCAGGGTGCCCACGGCTGCAGCCAGGCAAGTCGCGGCGAACACTGCGCCGAACGGCATGCCAGTCGTGCTGAGAATGCTCGGGTTGACGAAGATGATGTACGCCATCGTCAGGAAGGTCGTGACCCCGGCCACGACTTCCGTTCGCACATTCGTCTTGTTTTCACTCAACTTGAAGAGTTGTTCGAGCATTCGCGGTCTCCCCCGTCGATTGTCGCAGTGTGCGGGCATAGTCCTGTGCAAAACCAGTCGGCAGTACCCCACAATATCGACCGAGGTTTGCCTTTGCGGGGGCCGTTCCCTACAGTCCGCCGCCATGCGCATGAGCCAATATTTCCTGCCCACCATGAAGGAAAACCCTTCTGAGGCGCAGATCGTTTCCCATCGCCTGATGCTGCGGGCGGGCCTGATTCGACAGACCAGTGCGGGCATCTATGCCTGGCTACCGCTCGGCCTGCGAGTACTGAGGAACATCGAGCGCATCGTGCGCGAGGAACAGGATGCCTCGGGCGCGCAGGAAGTGCTGATGCCGACTATCCAGTCGGCCGACCTGTGGCGCGAGAGCGGTCGCTACGATGCCTACGGTCCGGAGATGCTGCGCATCAAGGACCGCCACGACCGCGAGATGCTCTATGGGCCGACCAACGAGGAAATGATCACCGTGCTGTTCCGCGACGGCGTGAAGAGCTACCGCGATCTGCCGAAGAACCTCTATCACATCCAGTGGAAGTTCCGGGACGAGGTGAGGCCGCGATTTGGCGTCATGCGCGGGCGTGAATTTCTCATGAAGGACAATTATTCCTTCGACATCGACAAGGCGGCCGCCATCCACTCCTACAACAGGATGTTCGTGGCCTACCTGCGGACCTTCGCGCGCATGGGCCTGAAGGCCATCCCGATGCGCGCCGACACCGGCCCGATCGGTGGCGATCTCAGCCACGAATTCATCATCTTGGCCGATACCGGCGAGAGTGCCGTGTTCTGCCACAAGGGGCTGGTCGACAAGGACATTCTGGGCCGCAAGATCGACTATAGCGCCGACTTGCAGCCGATCGTGAACGAATGGACGTCACTCTACGCAGCGACCGACGAAATGCACGACAAGGCTGCCTTCGAAAAGATTCCGGAAGGCGAACGGCTTGCCGCGCGAGGGATCGAAGTCGGCCATATTTTCTACTTCGGAACCAAGTATTCGAAGCCGATGAATGCGGTTGTGGCCGGTCCCGGCGGTGAACAGATCACGGTCGAAATGGGCTCTTACGGCATCGGCGTTTCGCGCCTGGTCGGCGGCATCATCGAGGCGAGCCATGACGATGCCGGCATCGTCTGGCCGGAGTCGGTGGCGCCGTTCAAGGTCGCCATCGTCAATCTGAAGCCGGACGACGGCGCGGTCTCGGGGGCTTGTGCGAAACTCTACGATGCTCTTGCCGCCAAGGGCGTGGCTGCCCTGCATGATGACCGCGACCTGCGGCCGGGTGCCAAGTTCGCCGACATGGATCTGATCGGTACACCCTGGCAAGTGATCGTCGGACCCAAGGGGCTCGCAGCCGGCAAGTTCGAGATCAAGAATCGCAAGACCGGGGCGCGGGAAGAGCTCGCGGCCGAGCAAGTCCTCGCCCGCTTCGGCTGATCCGAGGGCATCATGGCCTTCGCCGCCGTCGAGCGCCTGATCGCCTTCCGCTACCTGGGGGCCCGCCGCGAGGAGGGCTTCATCTCGGTGATCGCAGGCTTCTCGCTGGTCGGCATAGCGCTCGGCGTCGGCACCCTGATCGTCGTGATGTCGGTGATGAACGGCTTCCGCATCGAGATGCTGCGCCAGATGGCAGCGATCAGCGGCCAGCTCGGAGTACAGGGCGCCCGCGAAGGGCTTGAAGCGACTCCCGACCTGATGACACGGCTACGCGCTATTCCCGGCGTCGAAGCAGCGTCGCCTTCGGCGGAAGGTCAGGTGATCGTCGTGGCTGGCGACAAGGTGAGGGGTGTCGTGCTCCGCGGCATGACAGCGGAGGACTTTCGGGCTCGCACGCCGTTGTCGGCGGCGATCGACGGTCCACCAGGAATACGGGAGCGCTACCGCGGCCTGTGCCGAGGCGATGAGGCCGCAGGCGACTGGGGCACACTGAAGGATTTCGGCGACGATTTCACCGTCGCGATCGGGCGCCGCATGGCCGACATTCTTGGCGTGAAGGTCGGCGACCGCCTCCAGCTCGTGTCGCCGGTGTCGGTCGCGACGCCGCTCGGGGTCATGCCGCGCTCGGCGCTCGCACGGGTAAGCGCCATCTTCTGCGCCGGCATGTACGACTACGACGCCAATTTCATCTACGCGCCCCTGACCGATGTACAGCGCCTGCTCAATCTCGGAAACAAGGTGACCGCAATCGAGGTCTTCCTGAAGGAGGGCGCTTCGCTGGCGGATACGAGGGCCCGTCTGCTGCAGACCGTCGGACTGCGCGGCTGGGTGTTCGACTGGTATCAGGCGAACTGGGGGTTCTTTGCCGCGATCCAGGGCCAGACCAACGTGCTGTTCATCGTCCTGACCATGATCGTGGTGGTTGCTGCCTTCAACATCGTGTCGAGCCTGGTCATGCTGGTGCGCACCAAGACCGGCGACATCGCCATACTGCGTACCATGGGCGCGAGCAGAGGAGCGATTCTGCGCCTGTTCATGCTCGATGGCCTAGCCATCGGCGGTATCGGGACGGCGATCGGCACGGCGCTGGGCATTGCCTTCGCCCTCAACATCGAAGCCATTCGTCAGTGGCTGCAACACACGTTCGGCCTCGTGCTGTTCGATGAAACCCTGTACCTGCTGGCCGAGATGCCGTCGCACATTACCTGGCAGGAAGTCGCGGTGATTGCCGGCATGGCGCTGGCTTTCGCGCTCCTCGCGTCGATCTATCCGGCAGTGCGTGCGGCGCGGCTCGATCCGGTGGAGGGGTTGCGCCGTGAGTAGGGCGGTGAACAGAATCGTGGCCACCGGCGGAGGGCGCGCCGTCGAGCGCTGGCTGGCCCTGCGTTACCTCGCCACGCGCCAGAGCGAGGGGTTCGTCTCCTTCATCGCGATCTTCTCCCTGATCGGCATCGCACTCGGCGTCGCCACGCTCATCGTCGTGCTATCCGTCATGGGCGGCTTTCGCGCCAGCCTTATCGGTCGCCTCATCGGCATGAACGGACACATCGTGATCACTGCCCGCGGCGGCATGCTGCAGACCACGCCGGAACTGCTTGCCGTGCTGCGCGACGTCCCCGAGGTCAAGGCCGTGCGCCTTTCGCTCGAGCGGCAGGCTCTGGTCAGCACGCCGAACGGCCAGACCCGCGGCGCCCTGTTGCGGGGCGTGCGGGTTGAGGATCTCACCTCGCGCGATATCGTCACCAGGAACATCGTCCAGGGCGAACTGGGCGCCTTCGATACGAGGCCCGGCGTGGTGATCGGCGACCAGTTGCGCCAGGCGCTCGGGTTGCGCACGGGTGACAAGCTCACGGTCGCGACACATGCGCTGAACGCGTCGGGCATCGTCGCGCCGCGATACTCGGATTACGAGGTGTTGGCGAGCTTTCTGACCAAACGGTACGAATTCGACAATGTCCTGGTGTTCCTGCCGTTGCACACGCTGCAGGACGATCTCGAATACGACCATCGAACCGTGAGCTCGATCGATCTGGATCTTTCCGATCCGAATCGGGCGCCGCAGGTCGCCGCGGCGGTGCGCAAGGCGCTGAAAAGCGACGATCTCAAGGTTGCGGATTGGCAGACGCTCAATGCCCGGTTCGTCGGCGCCCTTCAGGTCGAGCGCGTGATGATGTTCATCATTCTGACCCTGATCGTGATGGTGGCGGCGATGA
>CAYZQZ010000197.1:0-7210 GCA_964480235.1 uncultured Reyranella sp.
GGCCGCGACATCCTCGGATGTGCCCAGACCGGCACCGGCAAGACCGCCGCGTTCGCCCTCCCCATGATCGACATCCTGGCCGAGGGCCGCGGCAAGATGCGTATGCCGCGCTCGCTGATCCTCGAACCGACCCGCGAGCTGGCCGCCCAGGTGGCCGAAAACTTCGACATGTACGGCAAGTACAACAAGCTCAGCATGGCGTTGCTGATCGGCGGCGTGAGCTTCGACGATCAGGAACGCGCGCTCGAAAAGGGCGTCGACGTGCTGATCGCCACGCCCGGCCGCCTGCTCGACCATTTCGAGCGCGGCAAGGTGCTGCTGAACGACGTCAAGGTGCTGGTGATCGACGAAGCCGACCGCATGCTCGACATGGGCTTCATCCCCGACGTCGAGCGCATCGTGGGCTACCTGCCGCCGCTGCGCCAGACGCTGTTCTTCTCCGCCACCATGCCGCCCGAGATCAAGCGGCTGGCCGACCGCTTCCTGCAGAACCCGAAGGAAGTCACCGTCTCGCCGCCGGCCTCGGCCGGCAAGAACATCGTCCAGGGTCTCGTCGTCGTTCCCGAGGACGACAAGCGCGAGGCGCTGCGCCGGCTGATCAAGAGCCAGGAGATCAAGAACGCCATCGTCTTCTGCAACCGCAAGAAGGACGTGGCGATCCTGCAGACCTCGCTCAAGAAGCACGGCTTCAACGCCGGCGCGCTGCACGGCGACATGAGCCAGCCCGCCCGCATGGAGACGCTCGAAAAATTCAAGCAGGGCGAGATCCAGATCCTGGTCGCCTCCGACGTCGCCGCGCGCGGCCTCGACATCGTCGACATGAGCCACGTGTTCAATTTCGACGTACCGTTCTCGCCCGAGGATTACGTGCACCGCATCGGCCGTACCGGCCGCGCCGGCAGGACCGGCCATTCCTTCACCCTGGCATCGCCGTCCGACGGCAGCCTGATCGAGGCGATCGAGAAGCTGATCGGCACGACCATCCCGCGCATCGAAGTGCCGGGCGTCGACACCGCAGCCTTCGAGGAAGGCGACGGACGTCGCCGAGGCCGCGGGCGCGGTCGTGGCGGACGGGGTGGATCGGACAAGCCGCGCGAGCGCGGACCGCGGACACCCAGGTCCGAACATCGCTCCGAGCCGCGCCCTGAAGCCCACGCGGAAGCCCACCCGGACGCGCCGGCCGAAGGCGCCGCCGCCGAGGCCCGGCCGCCGCGGTCCGAGCATCCCCGCGCGCCGTCCCGCTCGCGCGGCGAGCGTCCGCCCCGCGAGCATCGTGAATCGCGCGAGCCTCGCGAACAGCGGCAGGCCCGCGAGCCGCGTGAAGCCCGCGAACCCCGCGATAGCCGCGAGAACCGGCTGTCGCGCGAGCCGCGTGAGAATCGCGAACCCCGCGAGAACCGCCGGCAGGCCCCGCAGAACGACGAGCGCGCGCCGGTCGGCCTCGGCGATCACGTGCCGGCCTTCCTCGCCCGGCGCTAGAGCGGCACCCGGTCTCATGGAACCGGGCCGGTCCCATGAGACCGGGTAAAGCTGCTCTAGATTCACAGGATTCAGAGCACGACCTCCCGGCCAACTGAGTCCAGTTGGCCGGGACGTGCTCTAGTCGGCCGACCTTTCTCTCCGCTAGACTGTCGCCATGCAGACAATATTCGTCATGGTGAAGTGCGAGATGGGGCAGGCCTACAAGGTGGCCGACGAAGCCGTCGCCATCGAGCAGGTCTCCGAGGTCTACTCGACCTCCGGCCAGTACGATCTCCTCATGAAGTGCTACCTCGACGACAAGGCCGATATCGGCCACTTCGTCACCAGCCGGCTGCAGACGCTCGCCGGCGTGAAGGACACCTTCACCCTCATCACCTTCAAGGCGTTCAACTGACCATGGAGCAGAGCAAGAACGTCGGTCCGCTCGAGGCCGGCCTCGAACGGCTGATCATGGGCAGCCGCTGGCTGCAGGCGCCGCTCTATATCGGCCTGATCATCGTGCTCGGCGTCGTCGTCGTGAAGTTCCCCTTCAAGCTCTGGGAGCTGATGAAAAAGGCGGTCACCGCGCCCGAGACCGATCTGGTGCTGGCGGTGCTGTCGATGGTCGACCTGATCATGGTCGCCAACCTGGTCGTCATGGTGATCATTTCCGGCTACGAGAATTTTGTCAGCCACATCGATACCGAGGGCAAGAGCGACCGGCTGTCGTGGTTCGGCAAGCTCGATGCCGGCTCGCTCAAGATCAAGCTCGCAAGCTCGATCGTGGCGATCTCCTCGATCCACCTGCTGCAGCGCTTCCTCGAGGCCGGCGACTTCGAGAACTCCAAGCTCTACGCGCTGGTCGTCATGCACATGGCGTTCGTGATCTCGGCGCTGATGCTGACCTACATCGACAAGATCGCCTCGTCCAAGCCGGGCGGCCATTGAAGGCTGCCCTCGTCATCCAGGTCGACATCGACCCGGCCGACGACGCCCTATTCAATCACTGGCACAGCCGCGAGCATGTACAGGAGCGCGTCGGCTGCCCCGGCTGGCTGCGCGGCAGCCGCTTCAGGGGCGTCGACACGCCCGGCCGCTATCTCCTGTTCTACGACGCCGAGACCCCGGCCGCGTTCGAGAGCGAGGCCTACTATACGCGCCTCCGCAATCCGACCGAATTGAGCCGTGCGATCTTCCCGAAATTCCGCAACACCAGCCGCACCGCCTGCGCCGTCGAGCGCCGTCTGGGCGACGGTATCGGCGCGGCGGCGTTGATCGTGACCGGCGACACGTCCGCCTTCGACGCGATCGCTGCGCTGACACCCGCGCGCCTCGATCTCATGAAGGGCCTCGCCGGCGTGGGCCAGGCCCACACCACGGAGAAGGACCTGCGGCCGGCCCCCGACCGCCGGATCGACCGGGCCCTGATCGCCTTCTTCTGGTCGATGGAGCAGGCGCGGGCCGCACGGGATCGCCACGCCCCGTCGGGCGAGCTCTTCGCGCTCCAGCACTGTGTCTCCAAAGGCGACCTTTGAAGCAGTCCCTGGACCGGCTTCGGGCGGCGTTCGCGCGCTACCTGGCGCACCCTGATCCGCTCGCGGCCGCGGGCAATCTGGTCGCGCTTGTCGTCGGCTCCAACCAGCCGCTCTATCCTCTGACGCTCTACTGGATGACCGGTGCCGACGTCACCGGGACCTTCATCTGCTTCCTGTCGGCGCCGCTCTTTCTGGCCGTGCCCTTCGTTGCACGTCGCAGCTCGCTCGCCGGCCGCGTGATGCTGGTCGTGGTCGCCGCCGTCGACACCTTCATCAGCATCAAGATCTACGGGGCGGAAGGCGGCAATGAGCTCTACCTCGGCCCCTGCATCCTGCTCTCCACGATGCTGTTCCGCCGGCACGAGCGGGGGCTGGCGTTCGGATTGACGGCCGCGATCCTCGCCGGACTGATCGGCCTGCACGGCCGCTACGGCGCGTCGTATCTCGCGTGGTCGGCCCGGGACTACGCGACGATGCTGGATCTAAACGTCGTCTACGTCGCGATCCTGACGGCCTTCATCGGCCTCGGCGTTGGCCGCGCCCGCGGCGAGGGCTGACCAGGCGGCGTTCAGCGCAGCTTTGTCTCTTTCTCCAGTAGCGACAGAATTTGCGCCATGCGCATTGCCCGCGTCTCCGGCTTCTTGGCCGAATGAAGCCGGTAGTAGATCGAGAACAGATTTTGCCGGTTCAGGGTGGCAAAGAACTTCCTGGCCCTTGGAAGCTTGTTCAAGGCGATCAGGAAATCCTGTGGAATTTCCATATCCGCGGAGCCCGCATAGGCCTTCTCCCAGCGTCCATCCCTCTTGGCCGCTTCGACATGCGCCAGTCCTGCCGGCGTCATGCGCCCTTCCTGGATCAGCTTCCTGGCGTTGTCGCGATTTCTGGCAGACCAGTTGGATCGGGGCTTGCGTGGCGACAACCTCTGCAGGAACGAGCTGTCGTCCAGGGATTTCTTCTGGCCGTCGATCCAGCCGTAGCGGATGGCTTCGATGACGCAATCGGCCCAGGTCACCGAGGGCTTGCCTGAAGCAGACTTGTATAGTCTGACCCAAAGCTCCCGGGCGCTGGCGTGATTGTCGGCCAACCACTCGCCGAGCGCCCGCGAATTTGAAAAGGACTTGTGAGAAGCCGCCTTCGCCAAGACTGAAGCAGGAGTCTGCGGCCTAATTGATCAGGCCGTAGAACTTCCCGGCATTGGTGCAGGTGATCATGCGCGTCACCTCCGGCGAGACTTCGGCAAACTGCTCCTTGATGTACTTGTCCGAGTTCGGCCATACGCCGTCGCCGTGCGGATAGTCGGAGCCCCACATCAGGCTCTCCGCGCCCATCTCGTCGATCAGCTTGGCGCCGATGCGGTCGTACTGGAACGTCGCCTTGCACTGGCGGCGCCAGTAGTCGGAGGGCTTCATCTTCAGGCCGAGGTCGGTGAAGCGGTCCTCCCACTCGAAATCCATGCGGTCGAGCGCGTAGGGGATCCAGCCGCAGCCCGATTCGCCGAAGGCGATGCGGACGTGCGGATAGCGCTCCAGCACGTTGGCCGCGATGATCGCCGCCAGGATGTTCACCAGGTTCATCTGGAAGCTCGAGACGACCGAGAAGAACACCGAACGGCCGACCCGGCCGGGATGCTTCTCGATCATGCCCGGCGGAATGGTCGGGAAGGTGTGGAAGTGCAGCGGCAGCTGCACGTCGTTGACCGCCTTCCACAGCGGCTCCCACATCGGGTGCCACATCGGCTCCATGTCCCACGAGCAGGATAGCTCGAGCCCGCGCAGGCCCATCTTGGCGACGCGATAGATCTCCTTCACCGCCGCGTCGATGTCGCCGTAGGGCAGGCACGCCAGACCGATATGCCGGTCGGGATAGTGGCTGCAGAAATCCTTCAGCCAGTCGTTGTAGATGCGCAGCATCTCGTTCGACGCATCCTTGTCGTTGAGGCGGCTGGAAGCGCCGAGGATGCCGTAGATCACCTCGGCATCGACGCCGTCGCGGTCGAGATCCTTGATGCGCAAATGCGGGTCGCTGACGCGGCGGATGTCCTTGGCGCCGTCCTCGTAGAGGCCGGTCTCGGCCATCACGTCGACCCGGTGATGCTTACCCTTGACGTACTTGCTGCCGGCCGGGCCGACGCCGTTCTTGAAACCGAAGGAGGCACCGTTCTTGGCCGTCCACTTGGGGCCTTCGTCGGTATCGATGACGAACGGCATGCGGTCCTTCATCTCGCGCGGCGCCATGGACGTGAACAGGTCCGGCGGCATCCAGGGCATGTCGAGATGGCAGTCGGCCGAAATGCGATTGTATTTCATGGCGTCACTCCCTTGATTTGCGGAATTCTGCGCGTCGCCGGGCGGGCCGGGCAAGGGCCCAAACGCGCCCGGATTTCGACAGGAGGGCGGGAAATGCGGGGGAGCCGTCCTTGCGGGGCCGAGGCCTAAGAGGTCGTGCCCTACGCTGCCACTGCTCGCGTGCCGGGAGGAGAATTTCCCGGGGTTCTGTCGACCTGCTGCGGGGCCGCCGAGACTGGAAACATTCCCCTGAGGAGGCCACGAAGCGGCCGTCCCGCAGGATGGGGTGATTCTATTCGGTCCAACTTTGCTCTAAGAATTCGCCGATGAGTTCCCAGACAATCAGCCGTCCCATTGAGCGCCTCGACGGCGAGTTCGACTATATCGTCGTCGGTGCCGGTTCCGCCGGCTGCGTCATGGCCAACCGGCTGTCGGCGGATCCGAAGAATCGCGTGCTGGTGCTGGAAGCCGGCGGCAAGGACAACTGGATCTGGTTCCACATTCCGGTGGGCTATCTCTTCGCCATCGGCAACCCGCGCTCGGACTGGATGTTCCGCACCGAGGAGGAGGCGGGTCTCAACGGCCGCAGCCTCGCCTATCCGCGCGGCAAGGTGATCGGCGGCTGCTCGGCAATCAACGCCATGATCTCCATGCGCGGCCAGGCGGCCGACTACGACCATTGGCGCCAGCTCGGGCTATCCGGCTGGGGCTGGGACGACGTGCTGTCGACGTTCAAGAGGCTCGACGATCACTTTCTGGGCGACACCGAGCATCACGGTGCCGGCGGTGAGTGGCGGGTCGAGCGCCCGCGTGTGAAGTGGGAAGTGCTGGATGCGATCGAGAAGGCCGCGACCGAGATGGGCGTGCCGGTCACGCCCGACTTCAACACCGGCGACAATTTCGGCGTGGGCTACTTCCACGTGAATCAAAAGAGAGGGGTGCGCTGGTCGTCGGCACGCGCCTTCCTGAAGCCGATGCTGAGCCGGCCGAATTTGCGTCTGGAGACCGGCGTGCTGGTCGAGCGGCTGGTGCTCGAGGGCAAGCGCTGCGTCGGCGTGCAGTTCAGGCAAGGAGGGCGGCTGGTCGAAGCGCGCGCCAAAGGCGAGGTCATCCTGTCGGCCGGCGCCGTGGGCACGCCGCAGATCCTGCAACTCTCCGGCGTCGGGCCGGCGGAATGGCTCGGCGCCCACGGCATCGCGCCGGTGCTCGACAAGCCGGGCGTCGGCCGCAACCTGCAGGATCATCTGCAGCAGCGCGCCATCTACAAGGTCTCGGGCGTGCGGACCTTGAACGAGACCTATCACTCGCTGCCGCGCCGGGCCTGGATGGGCCTCGAATACGCGCTGTTCCAGAGCGGGCCGCTCACCATGGCGCCATCGCAGATGGGCATCTTCACCAGGTCCTCGCCCGATCAAGATCGGACCAACATCGAGTTCCACATCCAGCCGCTGTCGCTCGACAAGTTCGGCGACCCGCTGCACACCTTCCCGGCCATTACCGTCAGCGCCTGCAATCTGCGGCCGACCTCGCGCGGCACCATAAAACTGCGCTCGGCCGATCCTGCCGCCAAGCCGGTGATCGCGCCCAACTATCTCTCGACGCCGGAGGACCGGCGCGTCGCCGCCGACGCGATCCGCGTCACCCGCCGCCTGATGAAGCAGCCGGCGCTGGCGGCGTTCCGTCCCGACGAGTATCTGCCCGGCCCGTCGGTCGGGGACGACGATGCGTCGCTCGCAAAGGCCGCGGGCGACATCGGCACGACGATCTTCCATCCCGTCGGCACGGCCAAGATGGGCCTGCCGTCCGATCCGATGGCGGTGGTCGACGAGCGCCTGCGCTTTTTCGGGCTGGAGCGCCTGCGCGTGGTCGACGCTTCGGTGATGCCGACCATCACCTCGGGCAACACCAACACGCCCACCATCATGATCG
>CAYZQZ010000198.1:0-7210 GCA_964480235.1 uncultured Reyranella sp.
CAACGCCGGCCCGTCGCAGATCGCCGGCGAACTGTGCAACAAGAACTTCTTCTCGACCTCGTGGGTCAACGACCAGACGCCGATGGCGATGGGCGAATACCTGCAGAGCAAGGGCGTGAAGAGCCTGTACCTGATGGCCGGCAACTACGCCGCGGGCAAGGACATGCTGGCCGGCGTCAAGCGCACCTTCAAGGGCGAGATCAAGGGCGAGGACTACACCAAGTGGCCCGACCAGCTCGACTTCTCGGCCGAGCTGACCAAGGTCGCCGCCGCCAAGCCCGACGGCATCTTCATCTTCTATCCCGGCGCGCACGGCGTGCAGTTCGTCAAGCAGTGGGCGCAGGCCGGCCTCAACAAGACCGTGCCGCTCTACCAGGTGTTCTCGATCGACGCGATCACCCTGCCGCAGCAGGGCGACCTCGCCCTCGGCACGCTCGGCGCGCAGGAGTGGGTCAACGACCTGCCCAACGCGCAGAACAAGCGATATGTCGAGGACTTCAAGAAGAAGCACAACACCTACCCGTCCTACTACGGCGCGCAGAGCTACGACGCGATCATGCTGATTGCCTCGGCGGCCGAGGCGCTGAAGGGCGATCTGTCGAACAAGGACAAGGTGCGTGCCGAACTGAAGAAGGCCGACTTCAAGTCGCTGCGCGGCGACTTCAAGTTCAACACCAACCAGTTCCCGATCCAGAACTTCTACATCCAGGAGACGGTGAAGGACCCGGCCGGCATGATGACGGTGAAGACCATCGCCACCGCCGTCACCGCGGCCAAGGACTCGTATTACGAGAAGTGCCCGATGAAGTGACATCGGAACGCCTCCCCGGTCATCCGGGGAGGGTGTGGAATGGGAGCGCGGCGACGCGCTCCCGTTTCGTTTGCGGAGAACCATGGACTACCTTCTCATCCAGATCCTGAACGGCGTGCAGCTCGGGCTGCTGATGTTCCTGCTCGCCGCCGGCCTGACGCTGACGTTCGGCATCATGGATCTGGTGAACCTGGCGCACGGCTCGCTCTACATGATCGGCGCCTATCTCGCCTGGACCTTCATCACCTGGACCGACTCGTTCGTGCTGGGTGCCCTGCTCGCCCTGCCGGCCACCTTCCTGGTCGGCGTCGTGGTCGAGCGTCTGGTGATACGGCGTCTCTATGCCCGCGATCATCTCGACCAGGTGCTGGCGACCTTCGGGCTGATCCTGTTCTTCAACGATCTGGTGCGCGCGATCTGGGGGCCGGCCGGCAAGAGCATCGCAGTACCGGCGTTCCTGAATCACACCGTCGAGATTCTGCCCGGCGTGCCCTACCCCGCCTACCGCTTCGCACTGATCGTGACCGGACTGGTGCTGGCGGCGCTGCTCGCCTGGCTGGTGGCGCGGACGCGCATGGGCATGCTGATTCGCGCCGGCGCCTCGAACCGCCGGATGATCGCCGCGCTGGGCGTCAACATCGAGCTGCTGTTCACCCTGGTATTCGGGCTCGGCGCCGTCTTCGCGGGCCTCGCCGGCCTGATGGCCGCGCCGATCGCCTCGGTGAAGATCGGCATGGGCGACGACATCCTGATCCTCGCCCTGGTCATCATCGTCATCGGCGGCATCGGCTCGATCAAGGGCGCGTTCGTGGCCGCCGTGATCGTCGGCCAGATCGACATCGTCGGCCGCGCCTTCCTGCCTACCCTGCTCAAGACCTTCATGGCGCCGTCCGCCGCCTCGACGGCGGCTCCGGCGATCAGCCAGGTATTGATCTACGTTCTCATGGCCGGCGTTCTGGTCTGGCGTCCGACCGGCCTGTTCGGCCAGCGCACATGAGCGGGCCGTGAAGCTGCCGCTGCATTCGCCGCGTACGCTGGTGACGCTCACGGTCTTCGTCCTGCTCGCCGCCCTGCCGCTGCTGACCCAGGCATTCGATCAGCGCTACCTGCTGTCGATCGGCACGCGCATCGTCATCTGGTCGATCGCCGCGACCAGCCTCAACATGGTCCTGGGCTACGGCGGCATGGTGAGCTTCGGACATGCCGCGTTCTTCGGCATCGGCGGCTATGCCGTCGGCATCCTGTCGGCAAGCGGTGTCCAGGATGGCTGGATCCAGTGGCCGGTGGCGCTGCTCGCGTCGGCAGCCTGGGCGGCGCTGGTCGGCGCGCTGTCGCTCAGGACCCGCGGCGTCTACTTCATCATGATCACGCTCGCCTTCGCCCAGCTTGTCTACTACCTGAGCTCGGGTCTGGAGGCCTATGGCGGCGACGATGGACTCAACATCAGCCGCAGCCGCTTTCCCGGCCTGATCGACCTGCGCGACAAGGCCTCGTTCTACTGGCTGTGCCTCGTTCTGCTCGCCGGGACACTGTGGTTCTCCAGCCGGCTCGCCGTCTCGCGCTTCGGCTACGTCCTGCGCGGCGCGAAGTCCAACGACCTGCGCATGATGGCGCTGGGCTTTCCGGTGTTCCGCTACCGCCTGGCCGCCTTCGTGATCTCCGGCGCGTTCGGCGGCCTCTCCGGCATCCTGCTGGCCAACGAAGGCGCCTACGTCTCGCCCGCCATGATGTCGTGGGTGAAGTCGGGCGATCTGATCGTGATCGTCGTGCTGGGCGGAATCGGCACCCTGCTCGGACCGCTGTGGGGCGCCATCGCCTTTTTCGCCCTCGAGGAACTGCTGCAGCCGGTACTGAACCTCGTGCACAAGGAGTGGGGCGAATACTGGCAGATCGTGTTCGGCCCGCTGCTGGTGCTGGTGGCGCTCTACGCCAAGGGCGGCATCGATTCCCTGCTCGGGCGTCACCCGGGAGAGCGCCCCGGAGACCGCCGATGAGCGCGCCATCGACGAGCGCACCACTGCTCTCGACCGAAGGCCTGATCAAGCGCTTCGGCGGACTGGTTGCCACCGATCACGTCTCGATCGACGTGCTTCCCGGCGAGATTCACGCCCTGATCGGCCCCAACGGCGCAGGCAAGACGACGCTCGTCGGCCAGCTCACCGGCAACCTGCGGCCCGATGCCGGCATCATCCGCTTCGCGGGCGAGGACGTGACGCGCCTGCCCACGCACGCACGCGTGCAGCGCGGGCTGGCCCGTTCGTTCCAGATCACGGCCGTGCTGCGCGAGTTCACCGCAATCGAAAACGTCGCCCTGGCGGTGCAGGCGCATGACGGCCACTCCTTCCGCTTCCTGGGCGATGCGCGCAACGAGCGCCACCTGCGCGACCGCGCCTGGCACGCCCTGCAACAGGTCGGACTCGACCAGCGCGGGGCGGTACTGGCGCAGGAGCTGAGCCACGGCGAACAGCGCCAGCTCGAGATCGCCATGGCACTGGCGGGCGATCCCAAGCTGCTGCTGCTCGACGAGCCGATGGCCGGCATGGGGCCTGAGGAATCGCACGACATGGTCGCGCGTCTGCGCCATCTCAAGGGCCGCCACGCCATGCTGCTGATCGAACACGACATGGATGCGGTGTTCGCGCTGGCCGACCGTATCACCGTGCTGGTCTACGGCCGCGCGATCGCCACCGGCAGCCCGCAGGAAATCCGCGCCAACGCGGAAGTGCGCCAGGCCTATCTCGGCGAGGGCGACACGCCATGAGGGGCGACACGCCATGAGGTGCCGGACGTGCTGAAAGTCAGGGACCTGAAGGCCTTCTACGGCCGCAGCCAGGCGCTGTTCGGCATGGAGCTGAGCGTCGGCGCGGGCGAGGTCGTGACCCTGATGGGGCGCAACGGCATGGGAAAGACCACCACCGTGCACGCCATCATGGGCGTGCTGCTCGAGCGCAGCGGCACGATCGAGTTCGACGGCAAGCGGATCGACCAGTTGCCGTCCTTCCGGATCGCCCGGCTGGGGCTTGGCCTGGTGCCGGAGGGACGGCAGATCTTCCCCAACCTCTCGGTGCGCGAGAACCTGCTGGCCGCCGCCGCCAACCGCTCAGGCCGCGCGGCGCCGTGGACGCTCGCCCGGGTCGTCGAGTTCTTCCCCCGGCTCGGCGAGCGGCAGGCCAATCGCGGCAACCAGTTGTCGGGCGGCGAGCAGCAGATGCTGGCGATTGGCCGCGCCCTGATGACCAATCCCCGGCTGTTAATCCTCGACGAGGCGACCGAAGGGCTGGCGCCGCTGATCCGGCAGGAAATCTGGTCCTGCCTCGCGCGCCTGAAGCGCGAGGGCCAGTCGATCCTGGTGATCGACAAGAATGTCGGCGCCGTGATCGGGCTGGCCGACCGTCACCATATCGTGGAAAAGGGCCGGGTCGTCTGGTCCGGCACGTCCACAGCGCTCGCCAGCGACAGCGACCTGCAGCACAGGTATCTTGGGGTCTGATCCCGTTTGGAGTTGTCGATGCGTCTGGCTGTTCCAGCCCTTCTGCTTGCCGTCGCTGCCGCGCCCGCGTTCGCTCAGGGCCAGGTCAACGTCTACAACTGGTCGGACTACATCGCCGAGGACCAGCTCAAGGAGTTCAGCAAGAATACCGGCATCAAGGTCAACTACACGACCTACGACAGCAACGAGATCCTCGACGCCAAGCTGCGGGCCGGCCGCTCGGGCTACGACGTCGTGGTGCCGACCGCCTCGCCGTTCTTCGTGCGGCAGCTCGCCGCCAACATCTACCGCCCGCTCGACAAGGCCAAACTCAAGAACTACGGCAACCTCGACCCGAAGATCATGGCGCAGCTCGCCAAGTACGATCCCGGCAACACCCACGGCATCCCGTGGATGTGGGGCACGATCGGTCTCGGCTACAACGTCGCCGAGATCAACAAGCGCATGGTCAAGCCGCCGGCCGATTCGCTCGCCATGATCTTCGAACCGTCGATCGTCTCGCGCTTCGCCGATTGCGGCGTCATGGTGCTCGACAGTCCGACCGACGTGATCTCGGCGGCCCTGAAGTACCTGCTGCTCGACCCCGATTCGAAGAAGCCCGAGGACCTCGCCAAGGCCGCGGAACTGATCAAGGGCGTGAGGCCCTATATCCGCAAGTTCCACTCGTCGGAGTACATCAACGCGCTGGCCGGCGGAAACATCTGCCTCGCCTTCGGCTATTCGGGCGACATCCTGCAGGCGCGCGACCGCGCGGCGAAGGCCGCCGACAAGAGGACGATCGCCTACGCCGTGCCCGCCCAGGGCGCGATGCTGTGGATTGACGTCGCGGCGGTCCCCCGGGACTCGCCCAATCCCGACAACGCGCTCCGCTTCCTCGATTTCATGCTGGAGCCCAAGGTTGCCGCCGCCTCGAGCGAACTCACGGGCTATGCCAACGCCAACGTCCCGGGCACCGCGATGCTCGACAAGGCGATCTCCGGCAATCCCTCGATCTATCCGAAGAACGACGACCGTGCGAAGTTCTATACCATCACCGCCGGCACGCCCGAGCAGACCCGCGAGCGCACGCGGCTGTGGACGTCGATCAAGACCGGCCAGTGACTCCCTCTTCGGATGACCGGCGGTGAGTGAGCCGCCAGTGAGCGAACCCATCGTCAGGATCGAGGGCCTGACCAAGCGCTTCGGCGCGGTCGCGGCGGTCGACGGCGTCGATCTCGACGTGGCGCGCGGCGAGCTGTTCGCCCTGCTGGGCGGCTCGGGCTGCGGCAAGACCACCCTTCTGCGCATGCTGGCCGGGCTCGAGACGCCCGATGCCGGTCGCATCCTGATCGACGGCCGGGACATGACAGGGACGCCGGCGCATCTGCGGCCGGTCAACATGATGTTCCAGTCCTACGCCCTGTTCCCGCACATGGATGTCGCGGCGAACGTGGGCTACGGCCTGCGCCGCGAAGGCGTGGCGAAGGCCGAAATCGCCGACCGGGTTCGCGAGGCGCTTGCCCTGGTGCAGCTGGAAGGGCTCGAGGCGCGCCGGCCCGCGCAGCTCTCCGGCGGCCAGAGGCAGCGCGTGGCGCTGGCCCGCGCCCTGATCAAGCGACCGAAGCTGCTGCTGCTCGACGAGCCGCTGGCCGCGCTCGACCGCAAGCTGCGCGAGGGCACGCGCTTCGAACTGGTGCGGCTGCAGGAGCGGCTCGGCCTCACCTTCATCGTGGTGACGCACGATCAGGACGAGGCGATGTCGATGGCGACGCGGCTTGGGGTGATGAACCAGGGACGGATCGTGCAAATCGGCAGCCCGTTCGAGCTCTACGAGCGGCCGGCCAGCCGCTTCGTCGCGGGCTTCATCGGCGTCGCCAACATCTTCGAGACCGGTCCCGGACGCTGGCTGGCGCTGCGCCCGGAGAAGGTCGCCATCGCCGCCGAGCGGCCGTCCACCGAACGGACCGTTGCCGGCCGCATCGTCGACATCGCCTACGAAGGGGGCCGCTCGCTCTATCGCGTCGCCACCGAGCGCTACGGTACCGTCCTGGTGTCAGCCACCAACGCCACGCGCACCCAGGAAGGTTCGTTCCAGCGCGGCATGGACGTCTGGCTGGGCTGGAGCGACTCCTCCGGCCAGGCGCTGGAGACCTGAGATGCGCGCCGTCATCGCGTTGCCTTATGCCTGGTTGGCGGTGTTCTTCCTGCTGCCGTTCGCGCTGGTACTGGGCATCGCGCTGGGAACCAACGCCCCCGACTCGGTGCCACCGGTCGAGCTCGGGTTCAGTCTCGACAATTTCGGGCTGCTGCTGAGCGACAAGCTCTATCTTGCCGCCTGGCTGTCGTCGCTTCGAATCGCCGCGGTCTCGACGCTCGCCGCTCTGCTGCTCGGCTACCCCATGGCCTATGCCGTGGCGCGCGCCGCATCGCGGCTGCGACCCACCCTGCTGATGCTGATCGTGTTGCCGTTCTGGACCTCGTTCCTGATCCGCGTCTATGCCTGGATGGGATTGCTGGCCGAGAACGGCACGCTCAACCAGTTCCTGCGCTGGAGCGGCATCGCCCACGACCCGGGCACCATTCTCGGCACCGAGTGGGCGATCCATCTCGGCATCGTCTATGCCTACCTGCCCTTCATGGTGCTGCCGATCTACGCCAGTCTCGAGAAGCTCGACACCAGCCTGCTCGAGGCCGCCGCCGATCTCGGCGCCACGCCGTTCAGGGCATTCCTCACCGTCACCCTGCCGCTCTCGCTGCCGGGCATCCTCGCCGGCTGCCTGATGATGTTCATTCCGGCGGTCGGCGAATTCGTCATTCCCGACCTGCTGGGCGGCACCGGCACGCTGATGATCGGCAAGGTGCTGTGGGACGAGTTCTTCACCAATTCGGACTGGCCGCTCGCCTCGGCAGTAGCGATCTGCCTGCTGGTG
>CAYZQZ010000199.1:0-5523 GCA_964480235.1 uncultured Reyranella sp.
CCGTCGTACGTCATTGTGATCCGCGAGTGCTACACGATCCAGGAATCGAACTGGCGGGTGCCGACCGTGATGTTCGCGGGCTTTCTCGGCATGGCGACCGGCGGCTGGGCACCGGGCTGGATATTCGACCAGTTCGCGAGCTACGGCCCTGCTTTCAACATCGGCATGGCATTCAATATCGCCAATATTGCCGTGCTGCTCTTCTTGGTCAGCCGCCGGCACAATCCTTTCCGGGCAATTGTTCCCGACAAGAGGGGCGCTCCCGTATAGTGGGCGCATGAAAGAAGACACGGGCGAGTCGGACGGCCGAGATCTCGATGGGCGGGCCGCCTGGACGGTGGCAATCGCGTCCGTGGTCATCCTAACCCTTTCCTATGGCGGGCCGCTGATCTCGGTGGTGGCGATGAAGACCATCGCTGCCGAGCTGCAGACCGCACGTTCCGGCGCGGCCGCGGCAGCCGCCTTCGTCTATCTCGGGGCAGCGGGCGGGGGCATTCTGGCAGGCTGGCTGATGGGCAAGCTCGGCATCCGGCCGATCGTGATCTTCGGCGGCATCATGTCCGCTGCGGGACTGATCCTCGCGGGCTCGGGCGGCCTATGGGAGCTCTATGCCGGGCACGCGATCCTGATGGGGCTGTTCGGCAACGCCTTCCTCTTCACGCCGCTGATGACCTATGTCAGCCGCTGGTTCGAGCGGCGGCGCGGGTCGGCTGTGGCGCTCATCTCGTCCGGCCAGTCGGTCGCAGGCGCGATCTGGCCGTCGGCGATCACCTTCGCTATCGACGGCATCGGCTGGCGCCAGACCATGATGTGGTACGGCGTGATGCTCGCGGTGACGGTGGTCGTTCTGGCCGCCGTGTTCCTGCACGCCCCGCCCGTCCCCTCGCCGGCGGCGGCGGCGGCTGCGGCCCGCCAGGCCGAACGCTCCGATACAGTGCTCGGCCTCTCGCCCAATCTCGTGATGGTGCTGCTGGCGACGGCGATCCTGTTCTGCTGCATCCCGATGGCGATGCCGATCAACCACGTCGTGGCCTATTGCGGCGACCTCGGCTTCAGCGCGCAGCATGGCGCGGCGATGCTGTCGCTGCTGCTGGGCACGGCCTTCTTCGCCCGCCAGTTCTGGGGTTGGCTGTGCGACCGAATCGGCGGCCTGCAGACCCTGGTCTGGGCGTCTCTGGCGCAAATGACGGCGCTGACCGGGTTCGCGCTGATCCAGGACGGCTACGTGCTGTTCGCCGTGGCAATGGCATTCGGCTTCGGCCAGGCGGGTCTGGTGCCGGCCTACGTGATCGCCGTGCGCGCTCACTACTCGCTGCAGGAGGCGAACTGGCGCATCCCCGCGGTGCTGTTCGGCGGCACCCTGGGAATGGCAGTCGGCGGCTGGGGAGCCGGCCTGATCTTCGATTTCACGGCGAGCTACCTGCCCGCGTTCGCGACGGGGCTCGCCTTCAACGCAGCGAACTTCGCAATCCTGCTGTTCCTTCTCGGCCGTGACCGGCGGCGCGACGTCTACACCAGGTTGATACGGCAGCCGCAGACTTCGACCTGAGCCGGGCCGTGCTGCTTGTGCCGCTTCTTGGCAGCGGCCAGCACGCGCTCGCGATCGACCACCCGGACGTCGAAGGCGGAGATGCCGGGCCCGCGTCCGTCGGCGATCGGCACAAAGCGTATCTCGCCGTCGTCGTCGAGCCGGATGATGTCGCCCTCGACGGGGCGGTTCAGCAGCTTCGACCACTTATCCGCCGTGGCGTCGGGATCCTCGGCCTGAATCTCGACCCCGGCGAGGCCGTTCGTGACGTCGGATTTCGCATGCTTCAGCCAGCCCTTCTCGGCCGGCGGCCACCACAGTTTCGGATCGGTGCCAGTAGGCGCGATGGTCTGGTCTAGCGACAACAGCACGCCCGACGTGTCGGACGGATGGAAGTGCGTGTACTGGTATTCCGGCAGGTCCTTCTGCGCCACGGCGCGCACGCCCAGGGCCGTGACGCGCTTGCGCTCGGCGACCGCATCGGCGACCTGCAGGATGACCATGTAGCCCCCGTCGCCCTTGCGCCGCTCGATGTAGCGGCCCGCGGACGTGCCCTGCTGGAAGGGCGAGACGATCTCGAGGAAATCGTGGCCGGTCGGACAGACGACGTTGACCAGACCCCATTTGGCAACGCCGGGATCGCGGAACGCGACCTCGATGCCAAACACGTCGCACAGCTCCTCGCGGGAGCTTTCGAGATCCTTGCAGACGAACACGCACTGCCTCAGCTTCATCGCGCTCCTCCGTGTTTTAACCTATGGTAGTCCCATGCGGACCGCTTCGGCCATCGGGTTCGTGGCGGCGGCCGCGCTCTCATTCTGCTTCCCGGATTTCACCGTCTTCCGCTTCGCCCAGGCGATCATCTGGGCGATCGCGTTGATCGGTCTGGTGCTGCTGTGTGGGGTCAGCGGCCAGTTTTCGTTCGCCCAGGCGGCCCTCTACGGAATGGGCGGCTACACCGCGGCCATCGTGGCGGCCCAGACCGGCGGGCCGGGCTATCTTGGGCTCATCCTGTCGCCATTCATCGGCTATGCGGTGGGCTACGGGCTGGGCCGGGTGACGGCGGGGCACAATATCTGGACCCAGGCGCTGGTGAGCTATGCGCTCGCCATCGCCTTTCCACAGCTGCTGCGCTGGCCGCCGATCGAGCACCTCACCGGCGGCGTGCGGGGCCTCTATCTCGACGCCCCTCCGGCGCCGTTCGGTTTCAGCCCCGACCGCTGGGTGTTCCTTCTGGCGCTGATGCTGCTCGGCGCCGGACTGCTGCTGGCGGACAACATCGTCAGAAGCCGGTCCGGCCGCGCGCTGAAAGCCGTGCGCGACGACGAACTCGCTGCCGCGGCACAGGGCATTCGGGTGGTGCATGTGCGCAGCGTCGCATCCGGCCTGGCCGGCGGCTATCTCACGGTAGCGGGCTGCCTCGCCGCCTACCAATACGGCTATGTCGGCCCCAACGCCTACAATTTCGCGCTGTCCGTCCAGATGCTGTTCGGCCTGGTGGTCGGCGGCATGCAGTCGCTAGGCGGCGCGCTGCTGGGCGCGATCTTCCTGAAATTCTTTCCCGACGTGGTGGCACCGTTGGGCAAGGGCCTCTCGGCCCTGCTCTATGCGGTACTGCTGATCACTGCGATGGTGGCAATGCCCAACGGCATCGCGGGCGCATTCGAGGCGGTCCGGCGCCGCGCCATCGACTACACCAGTTCGCGACGCACGGTGTAACGCGGCTTCAGTGGCGGAAGGGCACTGATCGGCGTCGCCTTGAGCGATGGCCGGTCGCGATATCGATCAAACAGGGCGTCGAGCCGGCGCCGGCCACGCCACTCCACCACGCCACGCGCCTCCGCGAAGGCCATCGGACAGATGAAGGCGATATCCATGATCGAGAACCAGCCCGGCGCGAAGCCCTCTTCGGTCGCCTCGGCATCCAGCCAGTCCAGACAGCGTTCGATCCGGACCCTCTGGCGCGCCAGATAGTCGGAATTGTCGGGCGTGATGCCGTCCGACGCCATCAGGCGCAGATTGACGACGCTCGACGCACAGGTCGCGATCGTCGCCAACACGGTCATGTCGTGCCAATGCCGGTCGGGCCGCGCCAGCCAGGGGGCTAGCTTCGGCGTGCCGGCGGACCGCGCCGCTGCTTCGGGATAAGTCCGCAGCAGGTAGTCGACGATGAGATCCGACTCCCACAGCTTGTGCGCGCCGTCCTCCAGCACAGGGACCGACAGTGTCGGCCCGAGTTCGCCGGACAACGGACGCAGGCCGTCGGCCACGTCCGCCTCATAGGCGAGCCCCATCTCCGCCAGAACGATCCGGACCTTGCGGGCGAACGGCGAACCGCTGCTGAAGAAGAGCTTCATGCGGCATTCGGGATCAGTTGCCCTTGAAATTCGGCGCGCGCTTCTCGACGAAAGCGCGGGCGGCTTCCTTGTGGTCCTCGGTCTCGCCGGTGCGGATCATGCGCGCGGCTTCCGAGTCGAGCGCCTCGGAGAGCGTGCCCTCCTCGGCGACCTTCATGTTCTTCTTGACGTGCCACCAGGCGACGCGCGGGCCGGCCGCGAGTTTCTTGGCGAACGCCATGGTCTCCGCCTCGAGGTTGGCGTCGTCGACGATGCGGTTGGCAAGGCCGAGCTTCTCGATCTGCTCGGCATTCAGGATCTCGGCGGTGAAATAGAGTTCGCGTGCCTTGGCCGTGCCGACCAGCTTGTGCAGGAAATAGTGCGAACCGAAATCGCCGGAGAAGCCGACCTTGGCAAAGGCCGTCGTCATGCGCGCCGACTTGCCGGCAAAGCGCATGTCGGCGGCCAGCGCAATCGACAGACCTGCGCCTGCAGCCACACCGTTCACCATGGCGATGGTGGGCTTGCCCATTTCGTGCAGCAATTCGGACACGCGCATGCGGATGCGGATGTCGTGCACCTTGTCCTCATAGGTCTTGTCCTGGTCGCGGCCCGCGGCCATCGACTTCACGTCGCCACCGGCGCAGAACGCCTTGTCGCCGGCGCCGCGCACCACGACGCAGCCCACCGCGCGGCTGCCCGCCGCTTCCTCGAGCGCGTCGTTGAAGCCAGCCATCATGTCACGATTCAGCGCGTTCATGGCGTCGGGACGGTTGAGCACGATCTTCATCACGCCGTCTTCGACGGTCTTGAGCACGAACGACATCTGCTTCCTCCGGGATTGCGAATTGCGTCGGTTGCGGCGATGGTTTCTTAAACCAAGCAGTCGCGCAACGACATTCGGTGCTGCGTGGCGGAAATGAGCCGGAGGAATTATTCGCCCATGGCCTACGAAACTTTGCTCACCGATCTGCAGGACGGCGTCATGACAGTGACGCTCAACCGGCCCGACAAGCTCAACGCCTTCAACCAGACAATGAGCCGCGAGTTGATCGACTTCTTCACCGCGATGAACGCCGACGATGCGGTGCGCGCGATCGTCATCACGGGAGCCGGCCGCGCCTTCTGCGCCGGCGCCGACATCTCGGGCGGCAGTGAGGCCTTCAAGGTATGGAACGACGGCAGCAAACCGGTGAAGCGCGACCCCAAGGAGTCGATCACGCTCGCGATCCACAATTGCCTGAAGCCGATCGTGGCGGCGATCAACGGCGCGGCGGTCGGCGTCGGCATCACCATGTGCCTGCCGATGGACATCCGCATGATGTCAACGGCGGCGCGCATCGGCTTCGTGTTCAACAAGCGAGGCATGGCGATGGAGGCGGGCTCGAGCTGGTACCTGCCGCGCCTGGTCGGCATGCAGCAGGCCCAGGAATGGGTGATGACGGCCGAGTTGTTCGGCGCCGACGAGGCGCTGAAAGGCGGGCTCGTGCGTTCGATCCACGCGCCCGATGAACTGCTGGCGGCGGCCCAGGCATTGGCCCGCAAGTTCGCCGACCGCAATTCCTCGTCGGTCGCCGCTGCCGTGAACCGGCAGCTGATGTGGAACATGTGGGGTGCGGAAGACCCGATCGATGCCGTCACGCTCGACGTCGCCTGCGT
>CAYZQZ010000199.1:5623-7192 GCA_964480235.1 uncultured Reyranella sp.
ACATGTGGGGTGCGGAAGACCCGATCGATGCCGTCACGCTCGACGTCGCCTGCGTCGGCTATCTCGCGGCCTCGGCCGACGCTCAGGAAGGCATCAAGTCGTTCTTCGAAAAGCGCAAGCCAGAGTTCCCGCTGAAGCCCAGCAAGGACATGCCGCCGTTCGGGCCTTGGAAGGCATGAGCCGACCCGATTGACGGGACCGGAACTCGCGTTCATTCTCGCTACGTTGCAGTAGGGCGCATCGGCCGAGGCCGAAGGGGCTATACCCACCTACGAACCCCAACCTCGCCCACGCGCCCATGCCCAACCTCGAAAATCTCCGCAAGCAGGCCAAGCTCTATCTGCGCTGGCATCGCGAACGCCACCATCCGGTAGCGGCGCAGATTCGCGCCATGCTGCCGCGCTTCAAGGACCTGACCGACCGTCAGATCCTCGACAGCGCATTCAAGCTCAGCGACGCACAGGAACTGGTGGCCCGCCAGTCGGGCTTCGAGAATTGGCAGGCGCTCAAATCCGGAGTGCATGCCATGACGGCCCAGAAGCCCAATATCCCTCCCCGTCCCGAGCCGACCTCCATCCAGGCGCAGCTCTTCGTCGCCGACATCAAGGCGGCCTGCGACTTCTATACCGGCAAGCTCGGCTTCGAGATCGTCTTCACCTACGGCGAGCCGCCGTTCTACGGTCAGGTGAGACGCGGCGCGGCGCGGCTCAACCTCCGCATGATCTGCGAGCCGGTCTTCGTGAGCGATATTCGCGAACGCGAGAGCCTGCTGGCGGCATCGATCGCGGTGGACAGCGCCGCCGAACTGAAGGCGTTGTACGAGGAGTTCCAGGCCGCCGGGGCGGCGTTCCACCAGACGCTGAAGCAGCAGCCCTGGGGTGCACGCGACTTCATCGTAAGCGATCCCGACGGCAATCTGCTGCATTTCGCAGGGCCTACAGTCTGACAGGTGCGGGTCGGGCTCGTCGCGCCGTCCGCGCTCGCCGCGTCAACGAAGCGCGGCGATCAGCGTCCGGGCGATCACCGCGGGCGATTTCCCCCTGGGACGATACCAGGTCGGCGTCCAATTCAGCGCGCCGAGAAGCTGTAGCCGCCACAGGCTTCGGTCGGTCGCCATCGGCAGCGGAAGATCGTCGACGAGGTCGACGAAGCGCCGTTCGTAGCCGTCGCGGAGCGCCACCAGCCTCCGTCGCAGACGCGGCTCGAGGCGGCGGACATCGGCGGTCATGACGGCAGCGTGCGCCGAATCGGCGAGCAGGGCTTCGAGGTGGGCGGCAGACGCCGCTTCCAGACGCGGCCAGGGACCGCGCACCTCCATCAGGGCACAGTCGACGGCATCGGCGATTTCGGCAACGCCGGCGCGGTAGACAGCCTCGATCAGGTCGTTCTTGGAGCGGAAGTGATGATACATCGATCCCGCCAGCAGACCGGACGGGCCCGCAATATCGCGCATCGACGTGGCCTCGAAGCCGCCCGCCGCGAACAGGCGGGCCGCGACGGCAAGAATCCTCTCACGCGACATCGCGAAAGCCTATCACCAAACACTTGTTTGGTCAGCGGTCGAACGCT
>CAYZQZ010000200.1:0-7135 GCA_964480235.1 uncultured Reyranella sp.
AGCTCCGCGCCTTCCATCTCGTCGCCGAGGCGGGCTCCTTCTCCGCAGCAGCGCGAGATTCTGGCCTCAGCCAGCCCAACCTCTCGGGCCAGGTGACGGCACTCGAGAAGGCTTATGGCGTCCGCCTGTTCGACCGGCGCGGCCGCCAAGTTGTTCCCACCGAGACAGGACGTCAGCTTCAGGGCATCACCACCCGGCTCTTTGCCGTGCAGGACGAAGCCCAGGCGCTGCTGGCCGGCGAACAGACCCTGACCCGCGGACATCTGCGGATTGCCGCGGACAGCGCCCATCATGTCGTGCCGATCATGGCGGCGCTCAGGAAGCGAGCCGGCTCGCTCACCTTCCAGCTCTCGATCGACAATTCAGCAATCGTGCTGGAACGCCTGCTGCGTCACGAGGCCGACGTCGCGGTGATGGCGAAGTCCGTCTCCGACCCGCGCCTCTTCAGCACGCGGTTGCGTTCCGACAGGGTCGTGTTGTTCGCACCCAGGGGCCACGCCCTCGCCAAACAGGGTCGTGCGCCGCTCGGTGCGCTCGCCAACCAGGAGCTGGTGCTGCGCGAGCGCGGCTCGATCACACGCGAGGTCATCGAGCAGGCGATGGCGATGCACAGCATCCAGCCGCGCGCAATCGTCGAGGTGCAGACGCGCGAAGGCGTCCGCGAGGCAGTGGCGGCCGGCTTCGGCATCGGCGCGGTGTTCGAGAGCGAGTTCGGCGAAGATCGCCGCTTTGGCGCCATTGTCGTGAGCGATACCGATCTCGCCGTCGCCGAATACGCAGTCTGCCTGCAGGAGCGTCGACGGGTGGCACTCGTCCGTGCCTTCATGGACGAGGCCGCTCGCCTGACGGCCTGAACTTCGCGTCTTAACAAAACTGTAACAATGAGCGTATGGTCGCTTGATGCACGGCGTAGACACCGTCCTGAACGTCGTCGGCAGCGTGGCCCTGCTGCTGTGGGGCGTGCGCATGGTGCGCACGGGGCTGACACGCGCCTTCGGCGCGACCCTGCGGCGGGCGATCGGTCTCTGCGCGCGCAACCGCTTCACCGCCTTCATGGGCGGCATCGCCATCACCGGGCTGCTGCAGTCGAGCACGGCGACCTCCTTGCTGGTCTCCTCCTTCGCTGGCCGCGGACTAATCCCGCTGTCGATCGCCTTCGCCGTCATGCTGGGCGCCGACATCGGCACCACCGTCGCCGCACAGGTGCTGTCGTTCGATCTCGGATGGGCGTCGCCGCTGTTGATCGGCGCCGGCGTCATCGCGTTTCTTTCCAGCGACAACGACAAGACGCGCCATGTCGGGCGAGTGGCGATCGGGCTCGGGCTGATGCTGCTGTCACTGAAGCTGCTGGCGCTCGCCACCCAGCCGTTGCGCACCGCGCCCGCCTTCATGGCAGTCCTTCAGGGACTGCAGGACGAATACGTGATCGCAGTGGCCTTCGCCGCCGTCGCGACCTGGTTCGTGCATTCGAGCCTCTCCGTGGTGCTGCTGATCATGGCGTTCGCAGGCTCCGGTCTGGTCGAGCCAAAGCTCGCTCTGGCACTGGTGATCGGCGCCAATATTGGCGGCGCGCTGGCGCCTTACATGGCGCAATCGGGCGCCGAGGTCGAAGCCCGCCGCGTGCCGCTCGCCAATCTCCTGACCCGGGCTGCGGTCGGCGTCGCGCTGCTGCCTTTCCTCGGGCCGATCGTGGGTTGGCTGGCGCTGATTGACCCGTCGGCCACCCGGCTGCCGGTCAATTTTCATACCGCCTTCAACGTCGTGGCTTCGCTGGTCTTCCTGCCGCTGGTCGATGTCGTCGCTTGGGCGTGCACCAGGCTACTGCCTGATCGGCCGGTGACAGACGATCCGGGCCGGCCCAGGCATCTCGATCCCAACGTGCTCGATTCTCCCACCGAGGCGCTCGCCTGCGCGCTGCGCGAGACGCTCAATCTCGGCGACAAGGTGGCGGACATGTTGCGTCAGACGATCGACGTCTTCGAGCGCAGCGACCCGAAGGCAGTCAAAGCGATCGAGCAGGCCGACGATTCGGTCGACCGGCTGTACGAGGCAATCAAGCTCTACCTCATCCAGACCTCACGCAGCGACCTGGGCGAGGAGGAGAGCCGACGCTATGTCGAGATCCTCACCTTTACGACCAACCTCGAGCATGTCGGCGACATCGTCGACAAGAACCTGATGGAACTCGCGGCCAAGAAGATCAAGAACCGCTACGCCTTCTCACCCGAGGGGCTTGCCGAGCTCAAGGAGTTCCATGCGCGGGTTCTGGAGAACCTGCGGCTGGCGCTGAATGTCTTCACCACGCGCGACCTCGTCCTGGCACGGCGGCTGGTGGCCGAAAAGACGGCGATGCGCGAGGCCGAAGCCCGCGCCGCAGACAGTCACTTCGCCCGCCTGCGCGAGGGCCGGCCGGAATCGATCGAGACCAGCTCGATCCACATGGACGTGATCCGTGATTTCAAGCGCATCAACGGGCACCTGACGTCGGTCGCCTATCCAATCCTGGAAGCCGCCGGCGAACTGGCCGATACTCGCCTCAAGACGACTGCTCAGCCCTTGATGCGCTCGCCGCTCGAGTCGTAGAGCGCCTTCAGCGACAGCCGGGCAGGAAGCCGAGTCCCGGCAAGATCAACCTCGAACCTGGCCGAGCCCAGCCACGCCGCGTCGACCGGCTGCCCGTCCTCGCGCGTGACGTAACCCAGGCCGACCGCGGCACCGACCGTATGACCATAGGCAGCAGAGGTGAGATCTCCGACCGGCTTGCCGTCGCGCAGGATCGCCTCGCCGCCCCAAAGCAGCGGGTCGGCATCGTCCAGCACGACCGACACGAGGCGGCGCGCCAGTGGCTTTGCCTTGGCCTCGACGAGTGCCTTCTGACCGATGAAGCCGCCCGGCTTGTCGAGCTTCACCGCCCAGCCGAGGCCTGCCTGCCATGGCGTGTCATCTGGCGTCAGTTCGCGCCCCCAGGCGCGGTAGGCCTTTTCGATGCGCAGACCTTCGATGGCGTAGTATCCCATATCGCGCAGGCCGAACGCGGCGCCGGCGCCATGCAAGGCTTCGAACACCGTGACGGCAAATTCGACCGGCACGTAGAGCTCCCAGCCCAATTCGCCCATGTAGGTGCGGCGCGAGGCGAGCACGGTGGCATAGCCGATACTGACCTCCCGGATCGTGCCGAACGGGAACGCGGTGTTGGTGAAATCGGCCCCGCTAACCGTCTGCAGCAGCTTTCGGCTGTTGGGGCCCATCAAGGAAAGCACGGTCCAGGCGCCGGTGACGTCGGTGAGCGCAACATGTGCGCCCTGCGGCGTGTTGCGACCGATCCAGTCCGCGTCGCGCGTCACCTGCGCCGAGCCGGTGATCAGGAGAAACTTGTCGCGCGCCAGACGTGCCAGCGTCACGTCGCTTTCAAAGGTGCCACGCTCGTTCAGCAGGCCGGTATAGACTGTACGGCCGACCGGTATCGCGACATCGTTGGCGCACAGACGCTGGAGCGTTGCTTCGGCATCGCGGCCCTGGATCAGGAACTTGCCGAACGACGTCTCGTCGACGACGGTCACCGCCTCGCGCGTCGCCTTGTGCTCGGCTGCGACGGCATCGAACCAGGCGCCGCGGCCCCAGCCGTACTGCATGTCCGGACTCTTGCCAATTCCCGCGAACCAGTTGGGCCGATCCCAGCCCATCTTGTTGCCGAACCAGGCACCGCGCGCCTTGAGGCGATCGTAGAGCGGCGAGCGGCGGAATGGCCGGCCGCTCTCGTGCTCGCGCTGCGGCCACGGCATCTTGTAGTGCAGGCCGAGCGTTTCGCCAACGCGCGCGCGCAGCCAGGAATCGTTGCCATGGAAATTGGCAAAGCGCCTGATGTCGACCGGCCACAAATCGAGCGTCGGCTCGCCAGCCACGATCCATTCGGCCAGGGCCATGCCGGCACCGCCCGAGCTCGCGATGCCCATCGAATTGAAACCGGCGCCGACGAAGAAGTTCCTCAAGCCCGGGGCCTCGCCAAGGATGTAGTTCAAGTCGGGCGTGAAACACTCGGGACCGTTCATGAAGGTCTTGATGCCGGCCTTTTCCAGCGCCGGGACGCGGATCAGCGCATTGTCCATCAGGATCTGGAACTGGTCCCAGTCGTCCGGCAGCATGCCGAATTCGAAGTCGTCGGGGACGATGTCCTTCCATGGCTTGGCCTCAGGCTCGAAGCCGCCCATCAGCAGGCCGCCGACTTCCTCCTTGAAGTAGATGTAGCCGTCGGGGTCGCGCATCACCGGCAGGTCGCGCGGCACGCCCTCCATCTTCTCGGTGACGATGTACATGTGCTCACAGGAGAAGAGCGGCACCGTGACGCCGACCATGCGGCCGACCTGCCGAGCCCACTGGCCGCCGCAGTTCACGACGATCTCGGCCTTGATCGCGCCCTCCGCCGTCCGAACGCCTGTCACGCGACGACCCGACGGCCCGTCCTCGACGTCGATGCCGGTGACGCGCGTCTTCTCGAAGATTTTTACGCCGTTGTTGCGCGCGCCCCGGGCCAGCGCCTGGGTAATGTCCGCGGGATTGGCCTTGCCGTCGCCCGGCAGCCACACTGCGCCGACCAGATCGTCGGTCCGCATGATCGGATACTTTTCACCCGCCTGCGCCGGTGTCAGCTCCTCGCAGACCACGCCCTGCTTGTTCGCCGTCGCCGCCGAGCGGCGCAGATAGGTCATGCGCTCCTCTGTGCGCGCGACGGACAGCGAACCGCACTGCTTCCAGCCGGTCGCCAGACCGGTTTCGGCCTCAAGGCCGGCATACAGCTTTGTGCTGTACTGGATGAGCCGCGTCAGATTCTGGAAGCCGCGCAGCTGGCCAACGAGGCCGGCGGCATGCCAGGTCGTGCCACCGCTGAGACGTCCCTGCTCCAGCAGCACCACGTCCTTGAAGCCGTTCTTCGCCAGGTGATAGGCGGTCGAGCATCCCATGATGCCACCGCCAATAATGACGACGCGGGCCTGGATCGGGAGCGTCACAGCCGCCCCGCCACCGCCGATTCGTACATCTTGCGCATTTCGAGCGTTCCGACCTTGATCGGGTTGCCGCCGGCAGTCGGGTCGACTGCGGCCATCTCCGAGAACTTGTCGAGATGCTCGGCCTTCACGCCGAGTTCGGCAAGGGTGTGCGGGATGCCAATCTCGCGCCTGAGGTCGAGAGTCCACTGCATGAAGCCATCGAAGGTCGGATTGCGCAGGTCGAGCCAGCGCGCCAGCCGCACGATCTTGTCCTCGATCGCCTCGCGATTGAATTTCACGACATAGGGCATCGCGACCGCATTGGTCAGGCCGTGATGCGTGTCGAGCACCGCGCCCACCGGATGGGATAGCGAGTGGATCGCGCCCAGCCCCTTCTGGAAGGCGGTCGAGCCCATCTGCGACGCCGCCAGCATGTGGCCGCGCGCTTCAATGTCGCGTCCGTCCTTGACCGCTCGCACGAGGTTCTCCTTCACCAGCCGCATGCCTTCGACCGCGATGCCTTCGGCGTAGGGGTGATAGCCCGGCGCGCAATAGGCCTCGAAGCAGTGGATGAAAGCATCCATGCCTGTGCCGGCCGTCAGCCTGGCCGGAAGGCCGACGGTGAGTTCCGGATCGGCGATCACGACCTGCGGCATCATCCGGGGATGAAAGATCACCTTCTTGGTGTGCGCGCTCTCGTCGGTGATCACCGATGCGCGACCGGTCTCCGAGCCGGTCCCGGCGGTCGTCGGCACGGCGATAGCCGGCAGGATTCCAGCCGGGTTGGCCCGCGTCCACCAGTCACCGATATCCTCGAAGTCCCACATCGGCCGCGTCTGGCCGGCCATGAAGGCAATCGCCTTGGCGGTATCGAGCCCCGAGCCGCCGCCCCAGGCGATTACGCCATCGTTCTTGGCCGCCCGCAGGACGCGGATGCCGGCTTCGACGTTGGCCGCAACCGGGTTGGGCTTCACGTCACTGAACAGAGCCACCTCGATCCCCGCCTTGCGCAAATTGACCATCGCGTCGGAGATCATCGGCAGCTTGGCGAGACCGGGATCTGTGACCAGCAGCGGACGCTTGAGCCCGATCGCCTTGCACGCGTCGGGCAGCTCCCGGATGCGGCCGGCGCCGAAGCGGATCGAGGTGGGATAGTTCCAGTTGCCGACAAGAGCCATCAGATGATTTCCATGTAGCGATCGAGTTCCCATTCCGTGATGGCCTTGCGGAACTCCCGCTCTTCCCACTCACGCGTTGCAGAATAATGATCAACGAAGGCATCGCCGAAAAGACTGCGCGCAGCCTTCGAAGCCTTCAGCCGCTCCGCCGCTTCCATGAGCGTGCGCGGCAGCTGCATCTTGGCCGGATGCTTCTTCTCATAGCTGTTGCCTGCCACCGGCGCGCCGGGATCGAGTCTCTGCTCGATCCCCCACAGGCCCGACGCGATCGCCGCGGAGAGCGCGAGGTAGGGGTTCGCGTCGGCTGCAGCGATGCGATACTCCACTCGCGTCGACTTCGCGGAGCCCGGGATGACCCTGAGTGCGCAGGTGCGGTTCTCGACGCCCCAGGCCGACACGGTTGGCGCCCAGAAACCCGGAATCAGCCGGCGATAGGCATTCACTGTCGAGGCCACCATCCCGAGAAGCTCTGGCATCAGCGCCTGCTGGCCGGCAACGAACTGACGGAAGGTCTTGCTCATCTTGTGGGGCGCCTTTTCGTCGTAGAAGACCGGCCTGCCGTCCTTCCACAGCGACATGTGCATGTGGCCGCCGCAGCCCGGCCAGTCCTTCGACCACTTGGCCATGAAGGTGGCGAGCCAGTCGCGCTTCTGCGCTAGCACTTTGGTGAAGAGCTTGAACAGCGCCGCCTTGTCGGCCGCCAGGAGGCCATCGTCGACGCGCAGTGCCGCTTCCAGCACCCCCGCACCGGTCTCGGTGTGTAGGCCCTCGATGCCCATATCCATCGTCTCGCACATGGCGAGCAGGTCCTTGTAGAAGTCGGACAGGACCGAATTGCGCAGCACCGAATAGCCGAAGAAGCCCGGCGAAATCGGCTTTAGATTCTTGTAGCCTTTTTCGCGTATCGTGAAGGGTGTCTCGGCAAAGACGAAGAATGCGTAGTGGAAGCCAACCTTGACGTCGTAGCCGAGG
>CAYZQZ010000201.1:0-7130 GCA_964480235.1 uncultured Reyranella sp.
GCCGCCGTCGAGCAGCTGAAGGTCTGGGGCGATCGGGCCGGCGTGCCGGTGGTCGCCCGGGAGACCGGCGCCGACGCCGCGGGCCTGGCCTACGAGGCCCTGGAGAAGGCGCGCGCCGAGTCATGCGACGTGCTGCTGGTCGATACCGCCGGCCGCCTGCACAACAAGACCAATCTGATGGAAGAGCTGGCCAAGATCGTCCGTGTGATGCGCAAGCTCGATCCCGCTGCGCCGCATTCGTGCCTGCTGGTGCTCGACGCCACTACCGGCCAGAACGCCCACGCCCAGGTCGAGACTTTCAAGAGCATGTCGCCGGTCGACGCGCTGGTGGTGACCAAGCTCGATGGCAGCGCCAAGGGCGGTGTGCTGGTGGCGCTGGCTGAGAAGTTCAAGCTGCCGGTCGTGGCGATCGGCGTTGGCGAGAGTATCGACGATCTGCGGCCGTTCGAGGCGCGTGCCTTCGCGCGCGGCCTGATGGGGCTGCCGGCATGAGCGAGGACTCCGACAAGGACATCAAGCCCGAGAAGGGCATGCGCAAGCTCTACGCCACGGCGCTGGAGCTTGGGCCGCTGCTGCTGTTTTTCGCCGTCAACTCCAAGTGGGGAATCTTCATCGGCACCGGCGTGTTCATCGTGGCGACCTCGATCGCGCTGCCCTGCTATCGCTGGCTGGAGGGACGCTGGCCGGTGATGCCGATGGTCGGTGGCTTCTTCGTGCTGGTGTTCGGTGGCCTCACGATCTGGCTGCAGGACGAGACCTTCATCAAGCTGAAGCCGACCATCGTGAACTGCCTGTTCGGCGCGATCCTGGGCGGCGGGCTGCTGCTGTTCAAGCGGCCGCTGCTCAAACCGATCTTCGGCGCCGCCTTCAGCCTGACCAACGAGGGCTGGTGGAAGCTGACCGTGCGCTGGGCGGCGTTCTTCTTCGTGCTGGCAGCGGTCAACGAGGTGATGTGGCGGTTTTTTTCGACCGACACCTGGATCGCCAGCAAGATGCTGCTGAGCTTCCCGCTCACCCTGGTCTTCGCCTTCCTGCAGGTGCCGCTGCTCAGGCGCCACTGGGATGGCGACGAGAATCCCTTCGCCGCCAAGAACTGAGGCGTCAGACGCCCGCCGGCTTGCGCGGCGGCCACATGCGGGCGAGGTCGCCCGTCGGATTCGAATAGGTCGCGAAGTCCTTCTTGTCGCGCGATTCGTGATAGTGCGCGAGTGCCCACACGACCGTCGGAAAGGCGAGTTCTTCCCAGGGAATGTCCGCCCAGTCGAACAGGCCGACCTCTTCGCTCTCGATGCCCGGTGCCACGTCGGGGCTGGTGAGCCGCGCGCGGTACATGATCTGGACCTGGCCGATGCGCGCCACCGAATACATCGCCAACAGCTGCTCGATTTCGATCGAGGCACAGGCTTCTTCCCTGGCTTCGCGCTGCGCGGCCTGCTCGGTGGTCTCGCCGAGTTCCATGTAGCCCGCCGGCAGGGTCCAGAAGCCCTTGCGCGGCTCGATCGCGCGCCTGGCCAACAGGATCTTCTCGTTGCCCTTGTCGTTCCAGGTGCAGACCGCACCGGCCACGACTTTGGGATTCTGGTAGTGAATGAAGTCGCAGCGCCCGCACACCAGGCGCTCGCGGTTGTCGCCGTCGGGAATGCGCTTCTCGAAATGCTCCGGCGGGTCCCACGGCAGGCGGGGACGGTCGGGTGCAGCCCGTGGTGGATCCAATTTGGGCGGCTCGCTCATGCGCCGGAGGCTAGGCCGCCCGGATCAGCGCCGCAACGCCCGGCAGTGTCTTGCCTTCCATCCATTCGAGGAAGGCGCCGCCGGCAGTCGAGATATAGGTGAACTGGTCGGCGACGCCGGCGGCTTCCAAGGCGGCGACCGTGTCGCCACCGCCCGCAACCGACAGGAGCTTCTTCTCGCCGGTCAGCCGCGCGGCCGTCCGGGCGAGCGCCACCGTGCCGGCGTCGAACGGCTTGATCTCGAAGGCCCCGAGCGGGCCGTTCCAGACCAGGGTCGCGCAGCCGGCGAGCTCGGCCTCGTAGAGCGCGATCGACTTCGGTCCGATATCGAGGATCATCTGGTCGGCCGGGCAAGCCTTGGCGTCGACGATGGTGCTGGGCGCGCCGGCCTTGAACTCGGGCGCCACTGCGACGTCGACCGGCAGCAGCACCTTGCAGTTGGCGGCCCGGGCCTTGTCGAGAATCTCCAGCGCGGTCCTGGCGAGGTCCTTCTCCGACAGCGACTTGCCGACGGCGATGCCCTGCGCGTGCATGAACGTGTTCGCCATGCCGCCGCCGATGATCAGCTTGTCGACCTTGCCCACGAGATTGCCGAGCAGGTCGAGCTTGGTGGAAACCTTGGCGCCGCCGACCACGGCGCAAACCGGCCGCTTCGGGTTGCCCAGCGCCTTGTCGAGCGCCTCGAGTTCGGCCTGCATCAGCCGGCCTGCCGCCGCCGGCAGGCGATTGGCTATGCCCTCGGTCGAGGCGTGGGCGCGGTGCGCGGTCGAGAAGGCATCGTTGACGTAGACGTCGCCCAGAACGCTCAGGCGGTCGATGAAGCCCTGGTCGTTCTTCTCCTCTTCCTTGTGGAAGCGGAGATTCTCGAGAAGCAGCACCTCGCCGCCCTTCAGGGCGCGGACCGCCTCTTCAGCCTGCGGACCGACGCAGTCCTCGGCGAAGGCGACCGGCTTGCCAAGCGCCGCGGCGAGCGGCTCGACCAGCGGCTTGAGCGACATCTCCGGCACGCGCTTGCCGTCGGGGCGGCCGAAGTGGCTGAGCACCACGACCCGGGCGCCCTTGTTCGCCAGTTCGGCGACGGTCGGCGCGGCGCGCTCGATGCGCGTGGCATCCGTCACCTTGCCGTTCTTCATCGGCACGTTGAGGTCGAGACGCACCAGCACACGCTTGCCGGCAACGTCGAGGGAATCGATGGTCTTGAAGGTCGTTTGAGGCATGGCGCGTCTGACTAGCGTTTCCTGATGGTGAATACCAGCACCTCGCCCTCGCGGCGGCTGGACACCAGTTCGTGTCCGGTCTGCTTGCAGAAGGCGGGAAAATCCTGTTCGGCCGCCGGATCGGTGGCGCGCACGGTGAGCAGGCCGCCGACGGGCAGCTCGCGCAGCTTGCGGTTGGCGCGCAGCACCGGCAGCGGGCAGAGCAGGCCGGTGGCGTCGTATTCCAGGGCGTCAGTCATGCGGCCGATAGTACTTCATCGCCTCGGGCAGCGCGGCGCGGATGTTGGCGATGCGGGTGTCGTCCGACGGATGGGTGCTGAGCCATTCCGGCGGCTTGCTTTTGCCGCGGCCGGCCGCGCGCATGCGCTCCCACAGGCCCACCGCCTCGCGCGGGTCGTAGCCCGCCATCGCCATCAGCACGAGACCGATTCGGTCGGCCTCGGCTTCCTGGGTGCGTGACATCGGCAGCAGGTAGCCGACCGTGGCGCCTGCGCCCAGCGCGCCCATCATCAACGGCAGGTAGGATCGATTGCGCCCGCTGGTCGTGCCGGCCAGCACGGCGGCGGCGGCGGTCACGCCGACCGCGGCGACGATCTGGTCGCTCATGCGCTCCGCGCCGTGACGCGCCAGCGCGTGCCCCACCTCGTGGCCGATCACGACGGCGAGGCCGGTCTCGGTGCGGGTGATCGGCAGCAGGCCGGTATAGACCGCGACCTTGCCGCCCGGCAGGCAGAAGGCGTTGGGCTCGTTCTTCTCGAAGACCTTGAACTCCCAGCGATAATGCGGGGCGTGCCACATGTTCTCCGGCGGACGCTCGGCGGCATTGGCGATTCGGCGGCCGACCTTGTCGACCAGCGCGTTGACTTGCGCATTGTGCGAGACATGTTCGGTGGCAAGGACCTGCTGATAGGCCTGCAGGCCCATCTGCCGCTCCTCGCTTTCGCTCACCAGCATGATCTGCGAACGGCCGGTAACCGGCGCGCTCTCGCACGCCGCCAGCGCAAGCGCCGCGCCGGCCACCGGCAGCAGCGCGCGAAGCAGGCGACCCGTCATTCCGAGAGAAAACCCGGTCCGCCGCGCGCCTTCAACTCCTGTCCGGCGTCGCTGCCCATCTTCGCGGCGTCGGCGGCGGGGCCGCGCCGCTCGGTCGCGATCGCCTGCGAGCCGTCGGGTTTGGCGATCAGGCCGCGCAGATGCAGCGTGCCGTCGGCTGTGAACACCGCGTGTCCGGCGATCGGGGTGCGGCAGGAGCCGTCGAGCACCGCCAGCATGGCGTGCTCGGCGCGCACGGCGATCTCCGTCGGAGTGTGGTTGATCGCGGCCAGCAGCGTGCGGGTCGCGTCATCGTCGCGGCGGCATTCGATGCAGACCGCGCCCTGGCCGACCGCCGGCAGCATCTCGTCTTCGGGCACCGGCGTGCCGACATGGCCGAGGCCGAGGCGCTTCAGGCCGGCGAGAGCGAGCAACGTCGCCTCGACCACGCCTGCCTCGCGCTTGGCGAGGCGCGTGTCGACATTGCCGCGCAAGGTGACGATCTGCAGGTCGGGCCGGCGGTGCAGCAGCTGGGCGCGGCGGCGCAGGGCGGAGGTACCGACGATCGCGCCCTTCTTCAGGTCGGCGATGCGCTCGACGTCGCCCGCGATCAGCACGTCGCGTGCATCCTCGCGCGGCAGGAAGGCGGTGATGGTAAGACCGGCCGGCTGAGCGGTCGGCATGTCCTTCATGCTGTGCACGGCCGCGTCGATGCGGCGCGACAGCATCGCCTCCTCGATCTCCTTGACGAACAGGCCCTTGCCGCCCGCTTCCGACAGCGGCCGGTCCTGGATGGCATCGCCGGTGGTCTTGATCACCACGATCTCGATGGCGCCCGAGGCGGCCAGGGCGGGATGCGCCGCGGCCAGCGCGTCGCGTACCAGTCCGGTCTGGGTGAGCGCCAGCTTGCTGCCGCGCGTGCCGATCCGCAGGAGAGGAGAAGCCATGGCGCTGCTCTAGCGTAGCCCGGCCCCGGAGGCTAGAAGGCAGCGATGCGCGTGCTGGGAATCGAAACGAGCTGCGACGAGACCGCGGTGGCCGTCGTGGAGGCTCCGGCGGGCGATGCCCCGTTGGGCACGCTGCTGAGCAACGTCGTCTACAGCCAGATGAGCGAGCACCGGAGCTTCGGCGGCGTGGTGCCCGAGATCGCCGCGCGCGCCCATCTCGAGCGGCTCGACGGGCTGGTCGCCGACGCCCTGAAGGAAGCGGGCCTCGGCCTCGCCGATCTCGACGGCATCGCCGCGACTGGCGGCCCCGGCCTGATCGGCGGCGTCATGGTCGGCGTCATGACCGCCAAGGCGCTGGCCTTCGCGCACGAAAAACCGTTCCTTGCGGTCAATCACCTCGAGGGCCATGCGCTGTCGGTGCGGCTCACCGAGCCTGTGACCTTTCCGTATCTTCTGCTGCTGGTGTCCGGTGGCCATTGCCAGCTGCTCACCGTGCGCGGGCCGGGCGATTTCGTGCGGCTCGGCACGACGATCGACGACGCGGTCGGCGAATGCTTCGACAAGACCGCCAAGTTGCTCGGCCTGGGTTTTCCGGGCGGACCGGCGGTCGAACGCACGGCCCGGAGCGGCGATGCGCAGCGCTTCGCCCTGCCGCGCCCGATGTGGAAGAAGCCGGGCTGCGACTTCTCGTTCTCCGGCCTCAAGACCGCCGTGCGCCAGGCGGTCGAGAAGCTGCCGCCGTCCGACAGCCAGGCGATCGCCGATCTCTGTGCTTCGTTCCAGCGCACCGTCAGCGACGTGCTGGCCGACCGCTGTGGCAATGCACTCGCGCTGGCACCCAGTCCCACGCTGGTCGTGGCGGGAGGCGTCGCGGCCAATCTCTATCTGCGCGGCCGCCTGGAAGAAGTGGCGGCCCGTCACGGTGCGAGCCTGGTAGCGCCGCCGGTGAAGCTCTGCACCGACAATGGCGCGATGATCGCCTGGGCCGGGCTGGAACGGCTGCGGCTCGGCAAGACCGACGGCCTCGATTTTCGTCCCCGGCCGCGCTGGCCGCTCGATCCAACCGCTGCGGTTCGGGTGTAAGCTCGGCCGACCATGAGTAACGGCCTGCAAATCGTTTCGCTGTTCGCCACGCCGATCGTTCTGATCGACCTGCCCGACGCGCCCGCTCTCAATGCCGATCTGCGCCGCACCATCCTTGAGCGCGAGAAGAGCCATCCCGGCACCGAGCATTCCAACCTCGGCGGCTGGCAGTCGGAATGGGACATGGACCGCTGGGGTGGCGCGGCGGCGATCAAGCTGCTGGCGGTGGCGCGCAACAGCGCCAACAGGGTCACCACCAATCGCCAGGGCCAGCCGGTCGTCATCGCCTGGAAGGCCAACATGTGGGCCAACATCAACCGCACCGGCCACGGGAATGAATTCCATTCCCATCCCGGCAGCTTCTGGTCGGCGGTCTACTATGTCGACGACGGCGGCATCGAGGCCGATCCGTCGCTGGGCGGCGAACTGGAATTCATGGATCCGCGCGGCCCGGGGCCCGCGATGTACGCACCGCAGCTCGCCTTCGGCAGCGCCGGCCTTTCGGTCGGCGCCAACGAGGTGGTGAGGCCGCGGACCGGCCGTATGGTGATGTTCCCGGCCTGGGTGCTGCACCAGGTGCGGCCCTATCGCGGCACGGCCGAGCGCATCTCCATCGCCCTCAACCTCAGCCTGTGAGCGACATCAGGCATATCGGCGTCGTGGGCGGCGGAGCCTGGGGCACCGCGCTCGCCTGCCTGGCGCGGCGGGCCGGCCGCAAGGTCAGCCTGTGGTCGCGCGATCCTGCGATCTCCCGCGCCATCGCCGGCGAGCGGCGCAATCCCGTCTATCTGCCGGACCTCACGCTCGAGGACGGCATCGAGGCGGCGCCCGACCTCAGCCATCTGCGCGCCGCCGATGCGCTGCTGCTGGTGTGCCCGGCCCAGGCCGTGCGCGATCTCGCGCGCCAGCTGCCGGGCGGCGTGCCGGTCGTGATCTGCGCCAAGGGGATCGAGGCGTCGAGCGGCCTGCTGATGCCCGAAGTGCTGAAAGAGGCCTTGCCGCGCCGCGCCATCGCCATGCTGTCGGGTCCGAGCTTCGCCGAGGAGGCCGCGCGCGGCCTGCCGACCGCTGTCAGCATCGCGACCCACGACGCCGCGCTCGGACGTGCGCTCGCCGAGTCG
>CAYZQZ010000202.1:0-7082 GCA_964480235.1 uncultured Reyranella sp.
GTGATGCCGGCGAGGAACGTGCCGTTCGGCGCCGGGGTCGCCACCACGCCGTTCTTGGCGAGGAAGACGTTCGAGCTGCAGGTCTCGGCGACGTTGCCCAGCATGTCGAGCACGACGCCGTTGGTGAAGCCGCGCTTCTGCATCTCGGCGACGCCGCGCGAGGAATTGGGATAGTGGCACGAGGCCTTGGCGTCGGTCGGCGCGCTCTCCGGCGTGGTGCGGCGAATGCTGCGGCAGAGGCCGAGCGACAGCGGCGTGCCGGCGCGCATCGGCGAGACATAGGTGCAGAGCAGAAACTGGGTCGATTCCGGATCGACCGAGATGGGCCCCGCGCCGCCCTTCATCGCCCAGAACATCGGGCGCACGTAGAGTTCGGCCTTGGGCCCGAAGCGGCGCACGCTCTCGTGCATCAGTTCGAGGATTTCCTTGGCGCTCTTGGTCGCCTTCAGTCCGAGTGCCTTGGCCGAACGCACGACGCGTTCCGCATGGAGGTCGAGATCGGGACCACAGCCCTCGAAGGCACGGCCGCCGTCGAATACGATGGAGCCCAGCCAGAAGGCGTGATCGCGCGGACCCAGGATCGCGGGGTTGCCCTCGTGCCAGGTGCCGTTCCAGTAAGTGAGCGTATCCATCGTGATCCCGTCCTCAGGCGCAGAAGCCGGCGGAAATAGCAGATTCCCATGAGCGGAGCAGCCCTTTTGGCGCTTGCTGCCGCGCTGTGTTTTGCCATTGCGCTGATCCTCACCCAGTATGGATTGCGCACCGTGCCGTCCTGGCGCTCGCCGCTCTATACGATCGGCAGCTGCACCGTGGTGGCGTGGCTCGCCGCCGCGATCTTCGTTGATTTTCGGGCCTTTGACTGGCGAGCGGCGGCGATTTTCGCCGGCGTGGGCTGCGTCTTCCCAGTCGTGGTTTCGATCCTTGCGGTGCGTTCCAACGAGAAACTCGGCCCCGCCGTCTCGGGTGCCGCCGGCAATGTAACACCCCTGTTCGCGGTATTGGCCGCTGTACTTTTTCTAGGCGAGACGCTGAGCTGGCTGCAGGGCGTGGGGCTCGTGATGGTCGTGGGCGGCGTGGCCCTGATGGCGCTCCGCGGTGGCACCGGCGGCCGCAAGTGGTCAGTGTGGGTGCTCGGCCTGCCGCTACTGGCGGCATTGGTGCGCGGCTCGATCCAGCCGGCGATCAAGGCCGGCCTCGCGCTGTGGCACGAGCCGCTCGCCGCTGCCGCGATCGGCTACACGCTTTCGGCGGTGGTGATCGTGAGCCTGGTCGGCCGGCGCGCGCTCGCGACGGGTCCGGCCGATCGCACTGGGGTGCTGTGGTTCTTCGGTGTCGGCATGAGCAACGGCATGGCGACGTTTCTTCTCTATGCCGCGCTCGGGCTCGGGTCGATCACGGTGGTGGCGCCACTGGTCGCGATGTTCCCGTTGATGGCCGTTGTGCTGAGTTATCTCTTCCTGCGCGAGGAGCGGCTGCACATCGTCGGCCTGATCGGCATCTGCACCAGCGTGGCAGGCGTGATCCTGTTGTTGGTGGGCAATCGCACCTGAAGACAAGACCGTGACCGGGCAATCATGACAAGATCTTGGCGCGGGCCGGGCGCAAATACCTTGATTGAGGGGGCACAAGCCGGGCTTCCGCGCCGTATCTCCTGACACGGCTCGATGCCCTCCGGTGTCGCGCCGAACCAAGGAGGCGAGTCATGATGAAGCGTTATCTGTTCACGGCTCTTGCCACCGCCGCGATTTCCACGCCGGCGCTGCTCGCACCGGCGATTGTGGCGCCGGCGTCAGCGCAGGTCGATTTCAGCGTCACCATCGGTACGGCGCCACCGCCGCCGCGCTACGAGGTCGTGCCGCCGCCGCGCGCTGGCTACGTCTGGGCGCCGGGCTTCTGGCGCTGGGAGGGCAACCGCCACGTCTGGGCGCCGGGTCACTGGATGGCCGAGCGTCACGGCTACCGCTGGGTGCCGGACCATTGGAGCCAGGCGGGCAATGGCTGGCATCACGTGCCGGGCTATTGGGACCGCCAGCAGGCCAGGGCCTGGGGCGATCGCGATCATGACGGCGTGCCGAACGCGGTCGATCGTCATCCCGACAACCCCTATCGCCGCTAATCCGGCGGGTGGGACGGAGAGCGGGGTGCTTCGGCACCCCGCTTTCTTTTTTGCTATCCTCCCGGCAATTACCGGGAAGGAACCAACAGTGCCGCTTCGCCCCGATCGCTTCGGGCTCTCTGTCGCCCTCAGCACGCCGTTCAACGAAGACCGCTCGATCGATCTGGCACGCCTGGTGGCGCATGGCCGGCAGTCACTGGCCGACGGATGCAGGAGCCTGACCGTGTTCGGCACCACGGGGGAAGGCGCCTCGCTCGGTCTCAATGAGCGTAACCGCGCGCTGGGCGCACTTGTCGGTGCCGGCGTCGATCCGCGCACGCAGCTCGTGGTCGGCATCGCGGCCGCCTCGGTCGAAGATGCGATCGCGCAGGGCCGCGCCGGCCTCATGCTGGGCTGTTCGAGCTTCCTTCTGGCGCCGCCGTTCTACTTCAAGAACCCGGGCGAGGACGGGCTGTTCGACTGGTTCGCTGCCGTGCTGACGGGACTGGGCCCCAAGGCGGACAACGTCATTCTCTATCACATCCCCCAGGTCACTTCGGTCGGCCTGTCGGTAGAGCTGATCGGCCGACTGAAGGCAGCCTTTCCCGCTCAAGTGAAGGGTGTGAAGGACTCGTCCGGCGATTGGAGCAACACCGAGGCGCTGCTCAAGGTGCACGGTGACCTGCATATCCTGGTCGGTGACGAACGGCTGTTGGCCCGGGCGATGAACCTCGGTGCTTCGGGTACGATCTGCGGCCTCGCCAATATCGCGCCCGACCTGATGCAGGCCCCGGTCAACGGCATCGAGGAGCCGCGGATTGCAGCGATCATCGAGCTGCTGCTGCCGTATGCCGTGACCGCCGCCGTCAAGGCGCTGGTTGGCCATCGCCGCAAAGATCCGGCGGCCTGGAGCCGCATGCGCGCGCCGTTGCGTTCGTTGAGCGAGGACGAGTGCCGCAAACTGTTCACCGCCGTCGACACCATCCGCGTCAAGCGCGCCGCGTAAGGAGACACATCATGTCCGCACCCATCGCCATCCGCCTGCACCCCAACGACAACGTGGTCGTGGCGCGGATGGATATCCTGCCCAACACCAAGGTCGAGGGAGACGTTGCGGCGGCGACGGGTGTGCCGCCCGGTCACAAGATCCTGACTCGCGCGGTCAAGAAGGGAGAGCCGCTGCGCAAGTACAATCAGATCATCGGATTTGCGACCGATGACCTGGCGCCCGGCACGCACATTCATACGCACAATTGCGTCATGGGCGATTTCGAGCGCGACTACGCCTTCTGCGCCGACGCCCATCCGACCGATTTCGTGCCCGAGCACCAGCGTGCGACTTTCATGGGTTATCGTCGCGCCGACGGCCGCAGCGCCACGCGTAACTACATCAGCATCGTCACCACGGTGAACTGCTCGGCCGCGACCAGCCGCATGATCGCCGCCAAACTCGAGCCGCTGCTGGCGCAATTCCCCAACATCGATGGCGTCGTGCCGCTGACGCACGGCGGCGGTTGCGGCATGGCGGCGTCGGGCCTGGAGATGGATGTGCTGCGCCGCACGCTGGCTGGATATACGCGTCATCCCAACATGGCTGCGGTGGTCGTGCTGGGTCTGGGGTGCGAGACCAACCAGATCTCTGGCCTCATGAATGCTGAAGGTCTCAAGGAAGGACCGAAGCTGATCCCAATGGCGATCCAGGACGAGGGCGGCGTCTCGAGGACCGTGATGCGCGCCGTCGGCTTCCTGAAGGAGCTGCTGCCGGAAGCCAACAACGTGAAGCGCGAACCGATCCCGGTGAGCGACCTGATCCTGGCGCTCCAGTGCGGCGGCTCCGACGGCTATTCCGGCATTTCCGCCAATCCGGCGCTGGGTGCGGCGGTCGATCTGCTGGTGCGTCATGGCGGTTCGGCGGTTCTTTCGGAGACTCCTGAGATCTACGGTGCTGAACACTTGCTGACTCGCCGTGCGGTCAGCCGCGAGGTCGGCGAGAAAATCGTCAGGCGCATCAAATGGTGGGAAGACCACTGTGCACGCACCGGTGGTGAGATGAACAACAATCCGTCTCCGGGCAACAAGGCGGGCGGTCTCACGACGATCCTGGAGAAGTCCCTCGGCGCTGTCGCGAAGGGCGGCACGACCAATCTCGTCGATGTCTACGAATACGCTCAGCCGATCACGGCGAAGGGCTTCGTCTACATGGACTCGCCCGGATACGACCCGGTCTCGGCGACCGGGCAGGTCGCGGGCGGGGCGAACGTACTGTGCTTCACGACGGGCCGCGGTTCGGTGTTCGGCTGCAAGCCGACACCGTCCCTGAAGCTTGCGACGAACACAGCGCTCTATCGGCGCATGACCGACGATATGGACATCAACTGCGGCTCGATCGTCGATGGCGAAGAGACGATCCAGCAGAGTGGCCAGAAGATATTTGAACTCATCGTGAAAACAGCGTCCGGCCAGAAGACGAAGTCTGAAACTCTTGGCATCGGCGATGATGAATTCGAGCCGTGGAAGATCGGCGCCACAATGTAACCACACTCTGCCAACTAACTTGACTTGGGCATTTTTGGTGCCCATATGCGGCGCACGACTTACGAACTTGGCCTTGCCTTGGTGGCTTCTCGTCCACGAGCTGTTGGACAACCACCGCGAGCTTTCTACCAAATTCCTTGAGTTGTCGCGGACCGCTGCAGCGAGCGCGTGGTCTGCGCGTTTGGATGCTCGATAACTGCGAGGAGAAGTGAGTGATGGCTACCGGCACCGTGAAGTGGTTCAACGCCACCAAAGGATTTGGTTTCATCCAGCCGAGCGACGGCGGCAAGGACGTGTTCGTCCATATCAGCGCCGTCGAGCGCTCGGGCCTCAATGGCCTGAACGAAGGCCAGAAGATCAGCTACGAGGTCGCAACCGAGCGTGGTCGCTCGGCCGCGGTGAACCTCAAGGCCGCAGAGTAGTTCCAGCCTAATCGCAGAGCGGCGATGCCCATCGGGCATCGCCGCTCTTTTTTGTGGTCGTGCTAGGCTCCCTTTCAGAGGGGGATTCCAATGCCGGCCGACCTGCACTACCTGTCGCTCGATGAAGTCGCGCGGCGCCTCAAGGCGCGCAAGCTCACATCTGTCGAGGCGACCCGGACGACGCTCGATCGCATCGCCGCTCTCGATCCGAAACTGAAATCGTACGCGACCGTTACGGCCGAACGGGCGCTGAAGGACGCTGCGGGCCTGGATGCCGAAACCGCCGCTGGCAAGTCACGCGGCCCGCTGCATGGCGTGCCGATCGCGGTGAAGGATCTCTGCAACACCGAAGGCGTCGCGACCGCGGCCGGCATGGCAATCCATCGCTCCAATGTCCCTAGCAGGGACGCGACCGTCGTGCGCCGCCTGAGAGACGCGGGCGCGGTCATCCTGGGCAAGCTGCAGATGACCGAGGGCGCGTTCGGCGCCCACCATCCGTCGATCGATCCGCCGGTCAATCCCTGGCATGCCGCCTACTGGACCGGAGTGTCGTCTTCGGGATCGGGCGTCGCGACTGCCGCGGGCCTCTGTTACGCCTCGCTGGGGTCCGACACCGGCGGTTCGATCCGCTTTCCCTCGACCATGAACGGGCTGAGCGGCTTGAAGCCTACCTGGGGCCGGGTCAGCCGCGCCGGCGTTTTCCCGCTTGCCGACTCGCTCGACCATATCGGGCCGATGTGCCGCAGCGCGCTCGACTCCGCGATCGTGCTGGGCGTTATCGCTGGCGCCGACCCGGACGACCCGACGGCGTCGCCCGTTGCAGTCTCCGACTATGCGGCCGACATCGGCGCGGGTGTAAAGGGCTTGCGTATCGGCGTGGTTGGCCAGGTTACCGGCGCCGACGACGACGTACGCCGCGTTCTGGCTCACGCCGAGGAGGCTTTTGCCCGGCTCGGCGCCAAGGTGAGAAAAACCGACCTACCGGCGAATTTCGAGACGGGCAGCCGGGACTGGGTGGCACAGTGCGCCGTCGAGACCGCGCTCGCGCATGCCGAAACCTATCCGTCCCGTGCCACCGAGTACGGCCCTGTCCTGGCCGGCCTCATCGAGGCCGGCCGAAAGATGTCCGCGGTCGATTATGCACGCCTGCAGGTCCGCCGCGCGGCGCTCACCGGCTCTCTGACTTCGCTACTGGCCGAGATCGACCTGCTGATCCTGCCGGTGATGCCCAACGCGACCTGGAAGGTCGAGGCCCTGGCCGCGGCCGGCCGCGATCCCGAGATGGTCGCCTCCCGGTTGCGCTACACGGCGCCATTCGACCTCAGCGGTCATCCGACCCTGACCTTGCCCGGCGGCGTCAATCGGGACGGGGTGCCGGTCGGCTTCCAGATCGTCGGCGGCGCCTTTACCGAGGCGCGAATCCTTTCGGCCGGTCATGCCTTCCAGCAGGCCACCGACTGGCATCTCAAGCGCCCACCGGTGTAGAGCGGCGCCAGTTTCATGGACGCCGAATCGCCTTTCGAGTACGATATTTTTTTCTGACGTGGCTGGGGGATGACGCTGTTTTTCAGAAACAAGCCACGGCTGCGGCCGAGCATCCTGGCGGCGTTCATCGTTCTGACCGTGCCGGTCTTCGTGACCATCATCAGCCTCACCTACTTCTCCAATGACCGCATTGCCCGCGAAAGCGCCGCCCGCCTGATCGAGCGATTCCGCGCCGATGCCATTGAAAACATCCAGGACGATATCAATCCGATAAAGTCATTGGTGCGGTCGGCGGCAACCCTCGGCGATCAGACGCCCGACTTCTACAACAGCGATGTCGCGATTCCCTACTTCCAAAGCATGGTGCTGCACAGTAACACGATCGTCAGCGCCTATGTCGGCCTGAGCGATGGTTCGTTCCGTCAGAGCCGGCGCATGGATACCGATCAGCGCGTGTTCAACGATTTTCCCCCCAAGGGAACGGCGTTCGCTGCGCGCCATGTCCTGCCTGACAGCCAAGGCCGGTTGATCGACACATACACGTA
>CAYZQZ010000203.1:0-7073 GCA_964480235.1 uncultured Reyranella sp.
GCAGGTCAAGGATTCGCGGCCCGCGGAGGACAACACCGCGATCCGCCGCCGGCGCTTCTGCCCGGCCTGCGGCGCCCGCTGGACGACTTTCGAGCGCGTGCAGTTGCGCGAGCTCACGGTGGTCAAGAAGAACGGCCAGCGCGTGCAGTTCGACCGCGACAAGCTCGCGCGGTCGATTTCGGTCGCCTGCCGCAAGCGGCCGGTCGATCCCGAGCGGGTGGAGCGGGTGGTCAACGGCATCGTGCGGCGACTCGAAAGTTCCGGCGAGAGCGAGATTCCCTCGACGCAGATCGGCGAGCTGGTGATGGACGCGCTGCGCGCGCTCGATCCGGTGGCCTATGTGCGCTTCGCCTCGGTGTATCGCAATTTCCGCGAGGCCCGGGATTTCGAGGAGTTCATCTCGGACCTCGCCGAGACCAATCTCAAGGACTGATGCGATGATGCGCGCGGCGCTCGCGCTGGCGCGCCGATCGCTGGGGCGCACCTGGCCCAATCCGGCCGTTGGCTGCGTGATCGTCAAGGATGGCGCCGTTATCGCGCGCGGCCGCACAAGGGACGGCGGCCGGCCACATGCCGAGGCCGATGCTCTGGCCCAGGCCGGCCGGCTGGCGCGCGGCGCCACCGTCTATGTCACGCTCGAGCCGTGCTCTCATCATGGCAGGTCGCCGCCCTGTGCCGATGCGCTGGTCGAGGCAGGGGTCTCGAAGGTCGTGTCGGCGCTGGAAGATCCCGATCCCCGGGTCAAAGGGCAGGGCCATGCCCGCCTGAAGGCTGCCGGTATCGAAGTCTCGGTCGGCGAGGGAGCCGCGGAAGCGGCAGACATCAATGCCGGCTTCCTGCTGCGCGTGACGGAGGGGCGGCCGCTCTTCCATCTCAAGCTCGCCACGTCGCTGGATGGCCGTATCGCTACGGCGTCGGGCGACAGCAAGTGGATCACCGGCGAGGTGGCGCGTGCCGACGCGCATCGCCTGCGGGCCAGCCACGAGGCGATCCTGATCGGCGCCGGCACCGCACGGGGCGACGATCCGGATCTCACCTGTCGCTTGCCGGGGCTCGGCGGCTACTCGCCGATCCGGGTGGTGCTCGACTCGACGGCAAGTCTTTCGCCTTCTTCCAAGCTCGCGCAGTCCGCGCGTCGGGTGCCGGTCTGGCTGGTCTGCAGCCGTCCCGGCAATTCCGAGGCGTTGCGTTCGCTGGGTGTGGAGGTCATCGAGGTCGCCGCCGGCGCCGATGGGCGAATCGATGTCGCTGCTGCTGCCCGCGAACTCGGCAGACGGCAGGTATCACGCGTGCTGATCGAGGGCGGCGGCGAGGTCGCCTCGGCCTTCCTGAAGGCGAATCTCGTGGATCGGGTGAGCCTCTATCGCGCGGGCAAGATCCTGGGAGGCGACAGCCGCACTGCGGTTGGTGCCTTGGGGCTGCAAAAGGTCGATTTCGCGCCCCGGTTTGGACTGGTCTCGCAAAGAGTCGTGGGCGCGGACACTCTGGAAACTTGGCACCGAGGCGCATAGGTACGAGGGCATGTTCACTGGCATCGTCACGGACGTGGGCGAACTGACGGCGGTTACACCGGGCGGGCAGAAGGGCGACCGCCGCTTCGTCATCCGCACGCGGCACGACATGGCGCCCGTGCCGATGGGCGCCTCGATCGCGTGCTCCGGATGCTGCCTCACCGTCGTGGAAAAGGGCCCCGACTGGTTTGCGGTCGAAGCCTCGGGCGAGACGCTCGACAAGACGCACCTGGGCGACTGGCAGAAAGGCCATCGCCTCAACCTCGAACTCTCGCTCAAGCTTGGCGACGAGTTGGGGGGGCACCTCGTCTACGGACATGTCGACGGGGTGGGCAGAATTGTCTCGATGACGCCGGAAGGTGGCAGTGTCCGTTTCGCTTTCGAGGCACCGGCCGAACTGGCACGCTTCGTTGCCGCCAAGGGCTCGATTGCCGTCGACGGCATTTCCCTGACCGTCAACGAGGTCAATGGCAACCGGTTTGGGGTGAATATCATCTCGCATACGCAGGCAGTGACGACCTTGGGACAGGCCAAGGTGGGACAAAGGGTCAACCTTGAGGTCGACATGCTCGCGCGTTACGTTCAGCGACTGTTGGAGCACGGAAAGTCATGAGCGCGCTCGATAAGGACACTTGGCGCATCACCTTCAGCGAGGTGAAAGCCGCGGCCGAGGACATCATCGAGGAAGCCCGCCGGGGCCGGATGTTCATCCTGGTCGACGACGAGGACCGGGAGAACGAAGGCGATCTCGTGATCCCCGCGCAATGCGCCACGCCCGAAGCGATCAATTTCATGGCCAAGCATGCGCGCGGCCTGATCTGCCTGGCGCTGACCCGCGAGCGGGTCGAGCAGCTTGGCCTGCCGCTGATGGCGCAGAACAACGGCACGCGCCACCAGACCGCCTTCACCGTTTCCATCGAGGCGCGAGAAGGCGTTACCACCGGCATCTCGGCCGCCGACCGTGCCCGCACTGTCGCGATCGCGATCGATCGTTCGTGCGGCCCGCAGGATATCGTGACGCCCGGCCACGTGTTTCCGCTCGTCGCGCGCGACGGCGGCGTGCTCGAGCGTACGGGTCACACCGAAGCCGCGGTCGATCTCGCACGCCTGGCGGGGCTCACGCCGGCCGGCGTGATCTGCGAGATTATGAACGACGACGGCACGATGGCCCGTCGAAACGACCTCATCACCTTCGCCCAGCGGCACGGGCTGAAGATCGGGACGATCTCCGACCTCATCGCCTATCGCCGGCGCTACGATTCGATCATCCGCCGAATCAGCGAGACCAACCTCGACAGCATCTATGGCGGGGACTTCCGCTGCGTCGTCTACGTGAACAAGGTGACCAAGGCGCAGCACGTGGCGCTGGTGAAGGGAGATCCGTCGACCGGTGGACCGATCACCGTGCGCATGCATGCCGTCAACCTGTTCACCGATACGCTCGGCCAGCGCAGTGGCGGCCGCGGCGGCGAAATCGAGGCATCCATGCGCGAGATCGCGCAAGAGGGCCGTGGCATCATCGTCCTGATCCGCGAGCCGCTCACGGTGGTCCTGGCCGAACAGCGTCGTCGCGCAGGCGAGGCGATCGAACCGGTCGGGCAGGAACTTCGAGACTACGGCGTCGGCGCGCAGATCCTGATAGATCTGGGCGTCAAGGAAATGGTGCTGCTGACCAACAGCAGGAAGAGCATCGTCGGCCTCGAGGGGTTCGGCCTGAAGGTGGTCGGCCAGAAGGCCGTTCCCGGCCGTCCTGCGCAAAGGAAACCGTAGGCCCTCATGTCCACCCGGACCGAAACGCCCACGGCACGGCCGCCCGTCGCCGGAGCGAAGGGCGCGCGCATCCTGATCGTGGCGTCGCCCTATTATGCCGATATCGCCGACGCACTGGTTTCCGGGGCGAGGCGCGAAATCGAGAAGAACGGCGCCATAGCCGAGCTGATCCATGTGCCGGGCGCCTTCGAGATCCCCGGCGCCATCGCGCTGGCGGCGGCGAAGAAGGGCCGCAAGTACGACGGCTACGTGGCGCTGGGCTGCGTCATTCGCGGCGAGACCACGCACTACGATTATGTCTGTGGCGAGAGCGCTCGGGGGCTGATGGATTTGACGCTGAACCAAAAGCTCGCCATCGGCTATGGCATCGTGACCGTGAACAACATGGACCAGGCCCGGGCGCGCGCCTTCACCGACCGCGGCGACAAGGGCGGCGACAGCGCGCACGCCTGTCTCTCCATGGTGGCGCTGGCCCGACGCTGGAAGAAGCGATGAGCGACACGGCGCGAGCCACGCCCAGCCGCCGGCAGGCGGCACGGCTTGCCGCCGTGCAGGCGCTCTATCAATGGCAGGAAGGCCAGGACGAGCCGGCGGCGATCGTCGAGCAGTTCTTGAACGTGCGGACAGGCGAGAGCGGCGAGGGGGGTATGCGGCGCGACGCCGACAAGCCGCTCTTCAAGGACGTCGTCGAGGGCACGGTCTCGCACAAGGAAGAACTCGAAAAGACGGTGTCCGCCGCACTGTCGCAGGACTGGACTTGGAGCCGGGTCGACCGGCTGGTGCGCGCGATCCTGCTTGCCGGCGCCTACGAGCTGATCCATCGGCGGGATGTGCCGCCGAAGGTGGCGATCAACGAATATGTCGAGATCGCCCATGCGTTCTACGACCAGGGCGAGCCGACGTTCGTAAACTCGGTGCTCGATCGGCTGGCGCGCCAGGAACGCGCGGCAGATCTCGCCCGGTAGGATGACGTGGCGCGGCCAAGGCGGAGCGGCGAGTTCGAGCTGATCGGCCGCTATTTTGCGCCGTTGGCCAAGGGCTTCCGCGGCGCTCGCGGTCTCAAGAGCGACAACGCGTTCCTTGCGAGCGACAGCCGGCACGACCTCGCGGTCAAGACTGATACGATCGTGGCCGGCGTCCATTTTCTCGCCGACGAGAAACCCGAACTGGTGGCACAGCGCGCGTTGCGTGTCTGCCTGTCCGACCTCGCAGCCGGCGGCGCGTCGCCCTATGCCTACCAGGTCGGGCTGTCGCTTGAGCGCAACTGGACCGAACGCTGGATCCGCGGCTTTGCACGCGGCCTCGCGGCAGATCAGCGGAAATATCGCGTGGCCCTCACCGGCGGCGACACCACCCGGACGCCGGGGCCGACCACCATCACGGTGACGGCGTTCGGCAAGGTCGTGCGGGGCAGGGGGATCGGACGTGACGGCGCGCGGGCGGGCGACGACCTGTGGGTCAGCGGCACGATCGGCGACGCGACCCTCGGCCTGCTGGTCGCGCAGGGGAAACTTGAGGGTGCGGCACTGGAGAAGCGCTATCGCCTGCCGCTGCCGCGCACGGCCCTGGGGCCGCGCCTGAGCGGACTGGCGCATGCCGCGGCAGACGTGTCGGACGGGTTGCTGGCGGATGCCGGGCACATTGCGGAAGCGTCGGGCCTCGCCGTTGAGATCGAGCGAAACCTGGTACCGCTGTCGCGCGAGGCGAAGCGGGTGCTTCGGCGCCAGCCGTCGCTGTGGAGCCGGGCGCTGGCGGGCGGCGACGACTACGAGCTGCTGATCGCCCTCCCGGCCGGCAAGCGGGCGGCGCTGCAGCGGGCATCGCGAGCGGCCGGCGTCAGGGTCACCCGCATCGGTGCCTTCTCCAAAGGCAAAGGGGTCCGGTTGACCGTTTCAGGGCAGACCGAGAAGCCTGCTGTCTACGGCTACAAGCACTTCTAGCGATACGCGGGTTCATGGCTGCACTGCAGCCAATTCGCTTGGGACGAAGACTCCCGGCCACTAGAGTGCGCCCCCAATGGACGGATCGATAAAGGTCGAGGAAGCCGCGGCGACGACACCGGCTGGATTGCCGCGGCGAGCGATTCGCAACATTGCGCTGTTGGCGATCTGTCAGGCCCTGACCCAGGGCAGCAACACCTTGATGTTCGCTTCGTCGGCACTGGCGGTGCTGACCATCGTGTCGCCCGACATGCGCATGTTCGCCAACCTGCCGGTCACGATGCAGCATCTCGGCGTCATGTTGTCGGTCTTTCCGGCATCTCTGCTGATGATGCGGGTGGGCCGCAAGATCGGCTTCCGCGTGGGTTCGACCCTGGGAATGATCGGCGCCACCTGTTCGGCCATCGGGCTCGGTCTCGGCAACTTTACCGTGATGTGCATCGGCGGCCTGCTGCTGGGCTACGCCGTCGCCAACATGCAGCTCTATCGCTTCGCGGCCGTCGAACTGGCGCCCAGCCACTATCGCGCGCAGGCGATCTCGTATGTCACGGCGGGCGGCGTGCTGGCCGGGATCATCGGGCCGACCCTGGCTCGCTGGACGCCGGACCTCTGGGTGCCGACCTTCCAGGCGAGCTTTGCAGCCGTGGTCTGCATCCACGCCATCGTGTTCGTCGTTCTGGGCTTTATCGAGTTTCCGCGGGTGAAGGCGGAGGATGTCGCGGGTCCGCAGCGACCGCTGCTGCAGATCGTCACCCAGCCGACATACATGGTCGCCGCTGCTGGCGGCATGATCGCCTTCGGCGTGATGTCGTTCGTGATGGCGGCTTCGCCGCTCGCCATCGTCATGTGCGGGCTGGACAAGACCGAGGCGCCGATCACGATCTTCGTGCACGTGATGGGCATGTTCCTGCCGGCTTTCTTCACCGGGCACCTGATCCAGCGCTTCGGCGTGTTTACGGTGATGAGCGCGGGGGGCGCGATATTGATCGCCGGCGTGATTGTGGCGCTCGCGGGAACGACCGAGTGGCACTTCCGCATTTCGCTCGGGCTGAACGGGCTGGGCTGGAACTTCCTGTTCGTCGGGGCGACGACGCTCCTGACCACGACCTACCGCCCGGCCGAGCGGGGCAAGGCGCAGGCGTTCAACGATTTCATGGTGTTCGGCACGACGGCGACGGCGAGCCTGATGGCCTCCGTGGTGCTCGAACTGCAGGGCTGGGCCGAACTCAACTACGTGGCGCTGGTGCTGGTCTGCGTGGCGCTGCTGATCGTCGGGACTTTCCGTCTGCGAAATCCCGCGCGGGTATAGAGCTGGCCAACCCCTTGAGCGGACGGGCCTTTTCCAAAGGCCGAGTTGCGAAGTAGGGGGCGTTCTGTCATTTTCCGCCCGCCTCGCGCCGGGGGAGAACCGTAGTCTTCGGCAAGCGACTGGCTGAAAATGCGGCAAAAACAATAGGTTAACAACTATGTCTTCCGTTCTTTGGGCCGTCATCGGCTGCGGCGTTATCGCCGTGCTGTACGGCGTCTACACAGCCTCGCGAGTCATGGCGGCTGATGCCGGCACGCCGCGGATGCAGGAGATCGCGCAGGCGATCCAGGAAGGTGCGGCGGCCTATCTGCGGCGCCAGTACACGACCATCGCCATCGTGGGCGTGGTCGTGCTCGTCTTGCTCTTCATCCTGCTCGGCAAGTACGCCGCCGGCGGCTTCCTGATCGGCGCCGTTCTGTCTGGCGCCACGGGCTTCATCGGCATGAACGTGTCGGTGCGCGCCAACGTGCGCACCGCGGTCGCCGCCCAGAAAAGCCTGGGGCAGGGCCTCGATCTCGCCTTCAAGGCCGGCGCCATCACCGG
>CAYZQZ010000204.1:0-7061 GCA_964480235.1 uncultured Reyranella sp.
GACCAGCCGCTTCGGTTTGGCGATCGCCGCCGCCTGTGCGGCGAAGGCCGGCGGGCACATGTTGGAAACGATCAGCCCGTCGGCGATTTCGCTTGCCAGCGCAAGCGCATTGGGCCCGCGCGCCGCCATCAGGATCGGCACGTCGGCCCGAAGGGGCTTGAAAGAGAGTTTGCTGTCCTCGACGGAGAACGCCTTGCCCTTGTAGGTTAACGCCTCGCCGTGGAGCAGGCCGCGCACGATGGCGGCGCTGTCGCGCAGCGCGGCCAACGTGCTCCGGTTGTCGAGGCCCAGCCGGGCAATCGGTGCGGCGAGGCCCGAGCCCAGGCCGAGGCTCAGCCGGCCGCCGCTCAACTCGTCGAGGGCGCCCGCCTCCATGGCGATCTGGGCGGGGTGGCGCATGAAAGGGTTCCAGACGCCGACGCCCAGTTCGATGCGGGTGGTCGCCATGGCGCAGGCGCCGAGTGCCGGCGCGACGCTGCGTTCCATCGGGTTCTCGGCAAACCAGATCGAGGCGAGGCCGAAGGCCTCGGCCATCGATGCCAGTTCGAAGCAGCGGCGGACGGGAACGGCGCCGGACAGGCGCATGCCGATTCTAAGCGGAGAACTCATTGACGACGACGCTAGTCAGGCAACGCCCCTGCAGCAAGCGCGGCGAAGGGTACCCTAGGCTGCTGCGCGCCGCCTCGCCGTCCGCTTTCGCCACTGCACGTAGGGCAGCGAGACCGCGGTCGAGGTCGCGATGTAGACGGCGAGGATGGTCGCCGTCTTGGGGCCGGGAAGCGACGTTGCGACCAGGACGGCGATGCCGATATGGCGGATCGCGCAGGCGACGGCGAGGCCGGTGCGCTGCTCGGGGTCGGGGCCGCCCAGGACATGGCCGAGCGCCAGGCTGACGGCCATGAAGATCGCCAGCGCAGCGACGCCGCGCCAGCGCACCTCGAGCAGGGTGTCGTGGTTAACCGCGAGCAACGCGACGGCGCCCACGACAAGGACGATGCCGGCGATTGCCACGACGCGCGAGGCGATCGCGCGGGCGAGGCGCGGCGCCAGCCGGCGAAGCAGCATGCCCGCGAGTAGTGGCAGAAAAAACGATCGGGCGATCAGGATGGCGGTCTGTTCCGCGGGGATCGGCGGCAGGCGTGAGAAGGCCACCGGCATCAGCTCCATCCATAGCGGCACGACCACGATCGCGAGCAGCGAGGTGAGCACGACCAGGCTGAAGACATAGGCGCCGTCGCCGACGCCCAGCAGCCTCCGGGGCAGCAAGGGGGCGCCGGACGAGGCAGCAAGGACCAGGATCGATCCGGCAACCGGCGCCGACAGGGGCAGCAACTGGACCACAGCGAGGGCGGCGAGCGGAACGGCGACGTACATCGCCAGCAGGGCGCGCAGGAGTTGGCGGGGATGGCGTAGCAGGTGCAGCGCATCGCCGGGCGTCGATTCGAGGCCGATGCCGAAAATCAGCACGATGGTCGTGAGCTGGAGCAGGACCAGCAAGGCGAGGATGGCGGTCAATGGGTGACCTGTGCGCCGGCGCCCGATTGTGCCGGGAAAAGCCGGGTGCTAGCTCTCGCAGCGCCGGTACAGCAGCCGGCAATGGGGAGAAACGCCAGCGTTATGTTCGAGATCGTCAATCGGCCAGGCCTGTTGCTGCTGCTGGTCGGGTTGGTCCTGTGGCTGGTGGCGCGGCTTGGTGCGATGGCGCGCCGCCGGTTCCCCCTCGAAAAGGATCTGCGCGGCGACTTCACGCTGCTGCTGAGTTCGGCGCTGACCCTGCTGGCCCTGATCATCGGTTTCAGCTTCTCTTTCGTGTCCAACCGCTACGACCAGCGCAAAACGTTCGAGGAGGCCGAGGCCAACGCCATCGGGACCGAGTACGCGCGCGCCGCGCTGTTGCCGAAACAGGACGCGGAGAAAGTGAAACAGCTGCTCAAGTCGTATGTCGCCTTGCGGATTGAATTCTACACCAATCTGGATGCCGAGGAGTTCAGCCGTCTCAATGCAAGGACCGGGCAGGTTCAGGACGAGATGTGGAAAGCCATTCTCGGGCCGGCCGAAGCCTCGCCGACGCCGGTGATGGCTCTCGTCGTGGCGGGCATGAACGACGTGCTGAACAGCCAGGGCTACTCGCAGGCCGCCTGGTGGAACCGCATGCCGGGCTCGAGCTGGGCCTTTCTGCTCGCGGTGGCGCTGTGCTGCAATTTCCTGATCGGCTATGGCCTGCAGAGCACGAAATCGGAAAAGCGGCTGCTGTTCATTTTTCCGGTGCTGATCACGCTCGCACTGACCTTCATCGCCGACATCGACTCGCCGCGCCGCGGCGTGATCCGGGTCCATCCGCAGAACCTCGAGGCGCTGCAGGCCTCCATGCTGCGCCCCTGAGGGGCCGCACCCTGCAGGAGGCCGATCCTTTCAGGTCAGAGCGCCGTGACCTCGACTTCCACGGTCATGCCTGCGAAGGCGCCGGGCGGCCCGGTCCAGGTGCCGGTGATGGGGCAGGCCTTTTCCTGCTCGCGCGCCACGGCAACGGCGATGTGCTCGCGGCCGACCGGCTTGTTGTTGGTCGGATCGAAGCCCAGCCAGCCGGCGCCAGGGACATAGATCTCCGCCCAGGCGTGGGTGGCGCCGTGCTGGCCCTCCGCCATCTGGATGTAGCCGCTGACGAAGCGGGCGCCGAAGCCCCAGCGCCGCGCCGCCTCCATCATCAGGACGGCAAAGTCGCGGCAGGAGCCGCTGCCGCGCGCGATGGTCTCGCTCGGCATCTGCACGCCCGCCTCGTCGCGCGGCACGTACTTGAAGGAGCGGAAGATGTGGCTGTTGAGATTGGCCAGCAACGCCAGCGTCTCGATCTTCTGGCCGGGGACGTAGAGTTCCTGCAGCCAGTGCGCCAGGGTGGCTACGTCGTAAGGGTAGCTGGGCAGCCGCCACGGCACGAGCTCGAGTTGTTCCTCGGGCGCGTACTGGAACGGGAAGTACTGCGCGATCGGTTCGATCAGGCTCTCGACCGGGCTGTCGCGGATGTAGGCGATGTCCGCCTCGGTCTCGATGCGCAGACGGTCGGCCGACTTTTCGAAGTCGACCACGGCGATCGAATTGCCGTAGATGTCGCGCACGAAGCGGATGGTCGCCTTGGGGAAGATCTCGGCCCGCCGCCCCAGGATCCGGATGTCGTGGCCCTCGCGGGGGCGGATCATCAGCCGGTGGGTGCCGAAGGTGACCGGCTGCTTGTAGCGGTACTCGGTGAGGTGGCGCAGGCGGAGCCGCTGGAGGAAGGGTTGATCGATGGGCAACGGGTCGGTCATGGGCCGATCAAGACAGAAATTGCCCGATTTGACATCAGCAAGATCGCGTCGCCTTAATCTTGGCGCTGACATATCGGGCAATGGGTCCGGCAAATGACCGAAAAAAAGACGCCCTACCATCGTCCCGGCCTGCGTGAGGCCCTCATCGCCGCCGGCCGGACTCTCCTGGAAGAGAAGGGGCTGCGCGGCTTCACCCTGCGCGAATGCGCGCGACGGGCGGAGGTCAGCCACGCCGCGCCGGCGCATCACTTCGCGTCGATCAACGATCTGCTGGCCGAGATCGCCACGCGCGGGTTCCGCGAGTTGAAGGCCGCCATGGAATCGGAAGCGGACAAGGCGGGCGCCGGCGGCGACGGCGCGGCCGCGGCGGCGCGGCTGGTCGGGCAGGGCATGGGCTACATGGCCTTTGCCGCAGCCCACCCCATGCTGTTCCGGCTGATGTTCAATCGCGAGACCGAGGATTTCGCCACGCCCGAGCTGGTCGCGGCGGCCAAAGAGAACCGCGAGTTCCAGGCGGCCGCGATCGCGGCTGCCCTGCCGCGGGCCAGCACCGCGGTGAAGACCCAGATGGCCGACTTCGCCTGGGCGACTGTGCACGGCTTCATCACCCTGGTGCTGGAGCGCCAGATCGGCGACGGCGAACCGGCGCGGCTGGTCAAGGCGCGCAGCCTCGCAGTGCTGGGCGCAATGGCCGATGCGGTGGTGAAGGCAGGGGAGTAGCGCGGGTCAGCTGTTGCGTGGACTCGAACTGGGCGACAACTTCGACGCCAGGGCGGCGAGCCGCGGGCGCAGGCCCTCCGCCAGCCGCGACAGGCGCCGGCGCGCCGGGATGTCCCAGACGCGCGAGGCAACGAATGCCGCCACGATGACGACACTGCCGAGCGCGAGCACGACCGGCGGAGAAAAGATCGGCGCGCTTCCTGGGGCGGGTTGCAGCGCGATCATGACGGGAGCGTGGATGGCGTAAACCGGATACGACACCTCGCCGAGAAAGGAGCAGATGCGCCGCTCCACTCCGGTGACCGGGGCGACGGTGCCGACCCAGATGAGGGCCGGGATCAACAGCACGCTGACGAAATAGAGGCGGGGCCCGAACGGCAAGGCGCAGATCGCCACGAGAACCGCCAGGGACAGGATCGGGCAGACCGCGGCGAGCACGACCGGCAGCCGCGGCGGAAAGCGCCGCCACAGGCGGAACACCAGGACGCCGGCGAAGAAGAAAAAGAGCGCGCGCGGCGCCCCGCCGGCGAAGGTCGAGATGCTGAAGCCGGCTGGCAGGCCGTGGTAAAAGAGCGACGGCACGAGGCAACCGAACGAGAATGCCACGATGCCGAGGACGGCCAGGGTCGACGGGCGCGCGACGCCGTAGATCCAGTTGACCACCAACTCGTAGAACATCGACCATGCCGGCGCGTTGAGCGGGAACAGGTAGTCGCCGATCGTCAACTCGCCGTTGCGCACGCTGAACGGCGACAGGGTGGGCAGGAAGAACAGCGACATGCTCGCGGCCAGCAGGATCTGTCGCCAGCCCCAGGACGTGCTGGGCACAAGGAATTCCGCGGCGAGGCCGAGGAGCAACCCCAGCAGGTACATCGGATAGAGCCGAACCAGTCGCCGGGTCATGAATGCGCCGGCCGTCATGCCGTCGCGCAGTCGCTGGTCGTAGGTGAAGGAGAGGACGAAGCCGCTCAGGCAGAAGAAGTAGTCGACGGCGGCGAAGGCGTTGGGAAAGAGCGTGGCGGTCGCAAGACCGTTGGCCGAGAAATGAAACAGCATGACGCAGATGGCTGCGGTGCCGCGTGCCCCATCGAGCGTCTGAAAACGCTGGTCCCGATGCTCGCCCGGCACCTTGGTTACGCTTTCTCCATTTGCATCCTGTGTAACGAACGTTGCGAGCCGAGGCGAGAGCGTGGACATGGACAGCAAGCCGGTAACACCACTTCGTGATCTTGGCCGACAGGCGGTACGGCGGGCATGGACAGATGGGAGAATTTGCAGTGGCCAGCGGCGCGATGCGACATGCACTACAGCGCAATCCTCCACCTGAACTCCTCCTTGCCGCCGTGACCCGCCACGGTGCGGAAGCGTTCGACGAAACCGCCGCCATTTTTCGCGATTACTCTTTGCGAAGCCTCGTTGTCTGGATCGGTGGTGAGTTCGACATAGGGCAGGCCTTCCTTGCGCGCCTCGGTGAGCATCAGGCCGAGTGCCTTGCTGGCGTAGCCGCGGCGCTGCTTCCACGGCACGACCGCGTAGCCGATATGGCCCAGGACATGGTCGGGCAGAGCGGCGGTGCCCGGTTGCCAGCGAAAGCCGATGCTGCCGCAGAAGCCGGCCTCCGTGCTTTCCTCGTTTGCGGTCTCGTCCCACATCCAGCGCCGGAAGCCGGGCAGGCGTTTCACCTGGGTGCCGTCGCTCAGGGTGATCGGGCCGGCGCGGCCCTCGCGATCGTCGAGCGAGGCGACGAAGGCGGCCGGGTCGGCGGCGATGCGCGCCAACTCCTCGTCGCGCGACTGCTCGCGGCGCAGATTGTCCGACCAGAAGCCGCGCCGCAGGGCGGCTTCGTAGGCCGGCAGGCGTTCAAGGGAGGGGACGACCAGCGTCATTGGGAGGATCACGCGCTTGCTGTAGCATGGGGACAATGGCATCGCCCCCGGTTCTCGTCCTCGATATCGAGGGCGTCGTGTCGCTCGCCCAACCCGGTTCGCCGAGCCCATGGTACGCCACGCTCGAACAGGATTGGGGACTGAGCCACGATCGCGAGCTGGCGCCGGAGTTCTTCCTGAAGCCGGAATTCATGGAAGTGCTGCGCGGCCGTCTCGATCTCTGTGTCGCGCTGAACGATTACTTCGTCGCCAAAGGCAACGGGCTGGCCGATCGGCTCGAGGAGTTCGTCGCCTACTGGTTCGAGAAGGACGGCACGATCGACCGCGAGGTGCTGGCGCAGGCCGACGCCTGGCGGGCGCGCACCGGCGGCAAGGTGTTCGCCGCGACCAATCAGGAGCACCATCGCGCCGCCGACCTGCGCGACCGGCTGGGCCTGGCCGCGCACTTCGACGAGATCATCTATTCGGCGGCGCTCGGCGTCTGCAAGCCGGAGCGCGTGTTCTACACCAACGCGCAGGCGCGCATGGGCGTGACCGCGGCACAGTCGATCCTGTTCGTGGACGACAAGGCGAGCAACGTCGACGGCGCCCGCATGGCGGGCTGGCGGGCGATGCTCTATCGCGGACCGGAAAGCCTGGCCAAAGCGCTGGCCGGTTGGGGGTGAGGCGCCACGGCTTTCGATGCAGGAGATGAGCGCCCGCGGCAAAGTCGTGCTAAACCCGCCGCCATGCTGATGTTCGAAATTCCGTTCGGCACCACCGACTGGGCCGGCGTGGAGCGCACCGAGCATGCCGGAGAGACCGGCAAGGCCTACTGGCGCACGCGCACCTTCAACAACATCCGGGTGCGCATGGTCGAGTACACGCCGGGTTATCTCGCCGACCACTGGTGCCAGAAGGGCCACGTCCTGCTGGTGCTCGAGGGCGAGCTGCACACCGAACTGGCCGACGGCAAGACGGTGACCTTGAAGGCCGGGCAGAGCTACCAGGTGGCCGACAACACGCTCGGCCACCGTTCGAGCACGGCGAGCGGCGCCAAGCTTTTCATCGTGGATTGACCTTTCGAGGATTGAGCGGGGACATGAGCGACCTGATCGGATTCATCGGCGTCGGCACCATGGGCGAACCCATGTGCCGCAACCTGGCAAAGAAG
>CAYZQZ010000205.1:0-7045 GCA_964480235.1 uncultured Reyranella sp.
TACGTCCTCGGGGATGCGCGCATCGAGATGGTGGCACACCATCAGCATGTCGAGATGCTCGTCCACGGTGTTCACCGTGTAGGGCATCGTCGGGTTGGTCGAGGATGGCAGCACGTTCTTTTCGCCGGCGAGGCGAATGATGTCGGGCGCATGGCCGCCGCCCGCGCCCTCGGTGTGGAAGGTGGCAATGGCGCGGCCCTTGAAGGCCGCCCGCGTCGTCTCCACGAAGCCCGATTCGTTCAGCGTGTCGGTGTGGATCGCGACCTGGACGTCCATGCGGTCGGCCACCGTCAGGCAGTTGTCGATCGCGGCGGGCGTGGTGCCCCAATCCTCGTGCAGCTTGAGACCGCAGGCGCCGGCCTCGATCTGCTCCTTGATGCCGGCAGGTTTGCTGGTATTGCCCTTGCCGAAGAAGCCGAGATTCATCGGCAGGCCCTCGGCCGCCTGCATCATGCGGCCCATGTGCCACGGGCCCGGCGTCACCGTGGTGGCGAGCGTGCCGTGCGCGGGACCGGTGCCGCCGCCCATCATGGTGGTGACGCCGCTGTAGAGCGCGTCGTCGATCTGCTGTGGGCAGATGAAGTGGATGTGGCAGTCGATGCCGCCCGCGGTAATGATCTTGCCCTCGCCCGCTATCGCCTCGGTGCCCGGCCCGATGATGATGTTCACGCCGGGCTGCACATCGGGATTGCCGGCCTTGCCGATCGCGGCGATGCGGCCGTCCTTGATGCCGATATCGGCCTTCACGATGCCCCAGTGATCGAGGATCAGGGCGTTGGTGATCACGGTGTCGACCGCGCCCTGTGCGCGCGTGCGCTGGCTTTGGCCCATGCCGTCGCGGATCACCTTGCCGCCGCCGAACTTCACTTCCTCGCCGTAGATCGTGTGATCCTTCTCGACCTCGATGAAGAGGTCGGTGTCAGCCAGGCGCACCTTGTCGCCCACCGTGGGGCCGAACATGCCTGCATAGGCCGCGCGCGAAATGCGGGTCGGACCCTCGTTCGACGGTCCGACCTTGGCGATGGGCCCCAGTTTCCCCGAGACCTTGGCCTGGAAGCCGTGGCTTTCCCGGCTGCCGAGATAGGGGGTCAGCCGCACGGTACGCGACTGGCCCGGCTCGAAGCGCACGGCGGTGCCGGCGGCGATGTCGAGCCGCATGCCCTTCGCTCTTTTCCGGTCGAACTTCAGCGCCTCGTTGGTCTCGAAGAAATGATAGTGACTGCCAACCTGGATCGGCCGGTCGCCGGTGTTGGCGACCTCGACCGTGATCGGATTGCGGTTCTTCTGGCTGTTGAGCTCGAGCTCGCCCTTCGCGGGAAGGATCTCACCTGGCTTCATGGCGCGCTTCCTCAGCGGATCGGGTTGTGGACAGTGACGAGCTTGGTGCCGTCGGGAAAGGTCGCCTCGACCTGGATCTCGTGGATCATCTCGGCGACGCCCTCCATCACCTGCTCGCGGCGAATGACCGTGCCGCCGTCGCGCATCAGCTCGGCGACGGTGCGGCCGTCGCGCGCGCCCTCGACGACGAAATCGGTGATCAGGGCCACCGCCTCAGGGTGATTGAGCTTCACACCGCGTTCCAGCCGCCGGCGCGCGACAGTGGCCGCCATGGCGACCAGCAGCTTGTCCTTTTCCCGAGGCGTCAGATTCATTGCCCGCGTTCTCCCTGTAGCTCTTGGACTATAGACGCAGCATCAAATATGCCAAACGCGCGGCAGGCGCCGGCCACGAAAATCCGTCAGGAATCGCGTCGTGGCATGGCGGACAGCGGTGGCCTCTCCCAGAAGCCGCGCGACCATGATGCCGTTCACCAGAGTGACGCCCGCCCTCACCCGCTCTGCAGCTTCGAGCAGGCCGCGGGCCTGCTCGAACCGCGCCTGTGGCTCGTCCCAGACGCCTAATACGGTGGCGAGCGCATTGGCCTCGCCGAATCCTGCCCCCACCGGAGTCTCGCCTTCGACCCGCAAAGTGTCGGTCCAGGCAAGTTTCCCGCCTCGCCGCACGCTCCACGCATCGAGCAGCAGACCGCCCGTGAAGCGCTCGCCCGAGGCGGCACGGCCCAGCACGACCATCTCGCAGGCAAGCAGCGCCCCGCCGGCGCCGACATCGGCCACAGTCCGGCGCTTCAATCGCGCCCCCTCGAACACGATGGTCTCCTGCGGCAGCCAATCGAGTGTCGCCCCTTCGCCCACCCGAACCGCGAACTCCATCGTGCAATGTCCTGCCCCGCGCGCGGCGCGGTAGATCTTCTCGGCCGCCTGGGTCACGGCAACCGCCGTGGCACCCGGCCCGACCTCGATCGCCATCTTGAGCGTATCGCCATCGGTGACGCCGCCCGAGGTCGTCACCAGCACCGCCTGCGGTGGCTCGCCGGGCTCGGGATCGGGAAACAGCACCCGGCAGGGATCGCGCTGATAGAGGTCAGTGAGCCGAGTGGCGCCGTCACGTACGGCGAACGCGACCCTGCTCTCGCCGGAGGCGCGCTGCAGGCGGGGCGGAGCCCCGGCGTTCGTCGTGGCGTTCATGGGCTGCTCCTTGATAAATTAAGAACCGAAATGAGCAAGGCCTTCACCAAGGAAAGCGATGGCGACGATGAGGACGACCTGCCCGAGGAGTCGGGCGGCCTGCCGCTGTCGGCCAAGAACTACATGACGCCCGGGGGCTTCGCCCGGATGCGGGCGGAGCTCGACACGCTGACGCGCAAGGAACGGCCCGAGGTTGTGAAGGTCGTGTCGTGGGCCGCCTCCAACGGCGACCGCTCGGAGAACGGCGACTACATCTACGGCAAGAAGCGCCTGCGCGAGATCGACCGCCGGATGCGCTATCTCAGCAAGCGGCTGGCCAATGCCGAGGTCGTCGATGCCGCCAAGCGCGGCCACACCGAGCAGATCTTCTTCGGCGCCACCGTGACCTACGCCAACGGCCGCGGCGAGGAGCGCACCATCACCATCGTCGGCGTCGACGAGGTCGCCCTCGACAAGGGCCATGTCAGCTGGATCTCGCCGATCGCCAAGGCGCTGCTGAAGGCCGAAAAGGGCGATATGGTGAAGATGCGCACGCCGCAGGGCGTGGAAGAGATCAAGATCGTCTCGGTCACTTACGCCTGAGGTCGGCCAGCAACCGGTCGACGAAGCGCGGCGAATAGCCGAGCATCGCCTTCTCGTCCGACAGTTCTTTGCCGAGCTGACCCAGCGCCGCGACGAACGAGCCGCCCTTCTCCTGGACCTGGGCCAGCGCCTTCTCCACGAGGGCGCCGGCCTTCTCCTTGCCCATCTTCTCGGCGAGCAGGAACGTCGCGCGCTCGGCGAACACGGCGGCTTCGGTCGCATCCATGTTGGCCTGGATCGCGTCGAGATCGATCGTCAGACCGGACGCCACTTCGCTCATGGCTTCGACCGCCGAGCCCAGGCAACCGACCAGGGCGCTGAGCGTCGGCCACTCGGCCTGCCAGCCGCCCAGCGCGCGCTCGTGCTCCTGCGGCATCGCCGAGACGATGACGGCGGCCATCATCGGCGCCTGATGCGTCGCCGCCAGCACGAGCGCCGCCCCCACGGGATTGCGCTTGTGCGGCATGGTCGAGGATCCGCCTCGGCCGGCGCCGGACGGCTCCGACGCCTCGCCGACCTCGATCTGCATCATCAGCGAGATGTCGCGCGCAGCCTTGCCCAGCGCGCCCACGACCAGCGCAATGTCCTGGGCGAAGGCAGCGACCCGCACCCGCTGCGTGAACCACGGCGCCGGCGGCAGTTTCAGCTCGAGATGCCTGGCCAGCGACTTCATGACCGGCTCGGCCTTCGTACCCAGCGCCGACAGCGATCCCGAGGCGCCGCCGAACTGCAGAATCTGCGTCTCGGCAAAGCTCGCCTTCAGCCGCCGCGTCGCGCGGTCGATGTCGGACGCCCAGCCCGCGATCTTCTGGCCGAGCGCGAGGGGCGTCGCTGGCTGCAGCAGGGTGCGGCCGAGCATGGCGGTCGTGCGATGGCGCTTCGCCAGTCGCGCGATGGCATCGACGATTTTCTGCAGGTCCTTGAGCAGCGGCGGCACAGCCTCGCCCAGTTGCAGCACCATCGCCGTGTCGAGCACGTCCTGGCTGGTGGCGCCCCAGTGCACATAGGCCGCCGCATCGGCGGCGCGTTTCCTCACCTCGGCGGTCAGCGCCTTGACCACAGGCACGGTGAGTGTCGCGGTGCGCCGTGCCGCTTCCGCCAGCGGTCCCGGATCGTAGAGTTGGGGGTCGCAGGCGGCCTCGATCACCGCCGCGTACTTCTTCGGGATCAGACCCGCGGCCGCGACGGCATGGGCCAGCGCCGCCTCGAAGCGCAGCATGTGGCGTAGGGTGGCCGCGTCGGAGAAGTGCGCCGCGGTCCGGCTCGACGAGCCCAGCGCGTGAACCAGTCTGCCGGACATGATCAGACGTCGAAGAAGACGGTCTCTTTGGCGCCGCCGAGATGGATCGGCAGCCGCCACGTCGCGCCGTCGCGGCGCGCCATCAGGGTCGCGCGACGGTCGGCTGGCAGCATCTTCAACACCGGGTCCTCGGCGTTGGCCGGGTCACCCTCGAAATAGAGTCGCGTTGCCAGCCGGTTGAGCACGCCGCGCGCGAAGATCGAGAGGTTGACGTGCGGCGCCTGCATGCCGCCGGCCGGCCACGGCACGCGGCCGGGCTTCACGGTGCCGAAACGCGCCGTGCCGCCAGTGTCGGTCGAGGCACGGCCGTAGCCGTCGAATCCCGCATCGAGCGGCAGGTTGCGGCGGTCCTCGGGATGGTTGTAGCGGCCGTGGCTGTTGGCCTGCCAGATCTCGAACAGTCCGTCCGGCACGATCGCGCCTTCGGCATCGTGCAGGGAGAGCGCGAGCTCGATGCGCTCGCCGGCCACGCCCGGCGGCGCGAGATCGGCGCGGTAGCCCTTCACGACGGTACCGAAATAGAACGGCCCGATCGTCTGCGATGGCGTAAGTCCCTGCGTCATCTCGGCGTCCCCGCTCAGTTTTCCATGGGCGTGGCGTCGCGGCCGCGCAGCACGATGTCGAACCGGTAGGCGAGCGCCCATTCGGGCCGCGTGCTGTCGAGATCGAACGCGCTCTGCAGGCGCTCGCGCGCGCCGGCCGGCACCGACTTGTAGATCGGGTCGAAGCCGAGCAGCGGGTCATTTGGAAAATACATCTGAGTGATCAGGCGGGTGGCGAAGGCCGGCCCGAACAGCGAGAAATGGATGTGCGCCGGCCGCCAGGCATTGTGGTGGTTCTTCCACGGATAGGCGCCGGGCTTGATGGTGATGAACTGGTAGCGGCCCTCGGCGTCGGCGCGGCAGCGGCCGCCGCCATAGAAGTTCGGATCGAGCGGCGCGTCGTGCTGGTCGCCCGGATGGTGATAGCGACCGGCGGCATTGCACTGCCAGATCTCGACCATGGCGTTGGGCACCGCCTTGCCGTTCTCGTCGAGCACGCGGCCGTGGACGACGATGCGTTCGCCGAGTGGCTCGCCCGTGCGCTGTTTCGTGAGGTCGTTCTCGAGGGCGTCGAGTCGCTCGCTGGCCAGCAGCGGCCCGGTGATCTCCGACAGCGACTGCGGCAGCGCGATCGCCGCCTGGCGCGGCGAACGCAGCGGCGTCGATTTGTACTCGGGCAAAAGATTGGGCGGATGCTGGCCCGGCGCCGGCCGCCGGTAAATGTCCTGGCTCATGAGAGCATCATCCACCCTAGGCCGCGCGTACCTCAAGGCCTTTAGGTGTGGCGCGATAACCGGTCAGCGTGCGATCGGCATACCCCAGCCGCCAGCTCAACATCCTGGCGGCATATTCCCCCATGCGGACGGCATAGGCGGGATCGGTCGCGCGGTTGACGAACTGGTTGGGATCGCTCCTGAGGTCGAAGAACAGCGGCGGCAGGGCCGCGAAGTGCACGTACTTGTAGTGCTCGTCCTGCACAACCGCGAGCGAGCATTTGTCCATCGCCACGCCGAGCGCGGTTTCAGGCTTCGTGTACCAGAGGTCGCGGAAGTCGAACTCATAGTGAACTTCGGTACGCCAGTCGGACGGTGCGCCTCCCTCGACGAAGGGCAGCAGGGAATAGCCATCGCACTGCCGCGGCACGGGCAGGCCCATCCACTCCAGGATGGTCGGCATGGTGTCGATCGTCTCGGTGAATTTCTCGACCACGGTGCCGCGGGTGCCATTGGCCGCCGCGCGCGGGTCGCGGATAATCATCGGGATACGGTAGCTTTCGTCGAAATAACCGATCTTGCCCAGCAGGTGGTGATCGCCGAGCTGCTCGCCGTGATCGCAGGTGAAGATGATCAGCGTGTCGTCCCACTGACCGGTCTGCTCGAGATAGTCGAAGACACGGCCGAGCTGGTCGTCGATCTCGCTCATCAGTCCGCAATAGGTGGCGCGCATCTGCAGCACCTCTTCCTCGGACATTTCCGCGCCCAGCCCCTGGCCGTCTTGGAAGAAGCTCGCTTGCTTGATCTCGCGCATGTAGTGCGCCAGCAGGGCGTTCTGGCTGCCTTCCTTCGCCACCGATTCCGCGCGCACGGGCTTCGGCATGTCCTGCGGCCGGTACATCGCATGGTACGGCGCGGGCGCGATGAAGGGCGGATGCGGGCGGTAGTAGCCGAGATGCAGGAACCACGGCTTGCCGGATCGGCCGCGCAGATAGTCGAGGCCGCGCTCGGTGAACCACGCGGTGTCGGAGAGTTCCTTCGAGATTACCGCCGGCTGCGGCGTGGCGCCGCCCTTCGAAGCGCCCTGCGGCCGCCAGATGTCTTCCCGGGGCTTTGGCAACGTGAACCCGCGACTTTCGACCCAGCCGAAATAGGCATCGCGGTTCTCGAACGATCCGACCGGATGGAAGCCTTCCATGATGTCACCCAGCACGAAGAAGCGCGGATCGTTGGGCGAGGTCGTGCGCGGATCAGGCGTGGTCGTGGTGTAGCCGACCAGCGCCGGATCGTACCCGCCGCGGCGCAGCTCGTGGGCAAGATTGGTAAACCGGTCGGCCAGCGGAATCGTGTTCTGCACCGCCCGGTGGTTCATCAGATAGAGAC
>CAYZQZ010000206.1:0-7036 GCA_964480235.1 uncultured Reyranella sp.
TGGTCGAAGTCTTCGCCGCCCAGGAAGGTGTCGCCGTTGGTCGACTTCACCTCGAACACGCCGTCGCCGATCTCGAGCACCGACACGTCGAACGTGCCGCCGCCCAAGTCATAGACCGCGATCGTGCCGCTCTTGCGCTTGTCCATGCCGTAGGCGAGGGCAGCCGCCGTCGGCTCGTTGATGATGCGCAGGACTTCGAGGCCCGCGATGCGGCCGGCGTCCTTGGTCGCCTGGCGCTGCGCGTCGTTGAAGTAGGCCGGGACGGTGATGACCGCCTGTTCGACCTTCTCGCCGAGATAGGCCTCGGCGGTCTCCTTCATCTTGCCCAGGATGAAAGCCGAAATCTGGCTCGGGCTGTATTGCTGGCCGTTGACCTCGACCCAGGCGTCGCCGCTCGGGGCCTTCTCGATCTTGAAGGGCACCAGCGACTTCTCCTTCGCGACCATCGGGTCGTCGAAGCGGCGGCCGATCAGGCGCTTCACCGAATACAGGGTCTTCAGCGGATTGGTGACCGCCTGACGCTTGGCCGATTGACCGACCAAGCGCTCGCCGGAGTCGGTGAACGCGACCATCGACGGCGTGGTGCGCGCACCCTCGGAATTCTCGATTACCTTGGTGTCGCCGCCTTCCATGACCGCGACGCACGAGTTGGTGGTGCCAAGGTCGATGCCGATGACTTTAGCCATGATTCTACTCTCTCTTCCCAGCAGGCCCTTCCAGCCCCCCGACGGGCAACCGGACTGACCCCCGCAATGTTGTTACCTGCCGGAAAACCCGGATCAGGACAGGGGCTATATAGGGCCTAAATGCCTGCCTACAATGGTTTCCGCAGGCTTGTAAGACGAATTTCCGCTCCCGGATATCGCCTTGCGCGACGGGGGTTTAGACACCACCCCATGTCTCCGTCGATGACCCTCCCGGACCTCCCTCAGTGAGGCTCCTGCCCGGCCTCTTGCCGCCCGAGCGGCAGCGCGCCTTGGTGGCTGAAGTGCGGGCCGTGCTTGCCGAGGCGCCCCTTTACAGCCCGGTCATGCCTCGCTCCGGCAGCTCCTACTCGGTACGGATGTCCAATTGCGGGAGGCTGGGGTGGCTATCAGACCGCTCAGGCTATCGCTACAGCCCGGCGCACCCCCTGACCGGCCGGCCCTGGCCGGCCCTGCCGGCCGCCGTGCTGGACCTGTGGCGGCAGGCGACCGGGGTGGCTTATGAGCCAGAGGCCTGCCTGATCAACTACTACGGCCCGCAAGCCAAACTCGGCCTGCACCGCGACGAGGACGAGGAGGCCAGGGAGGCGCCCATCCTGTCGATCTCGCTGGGAGATACCGCGCTGTTCCGCCTGGGTGGGCCAACCCGCAAGAGCCCAACACGGTCGCTACGGCTCTCGAGCGGCGATGCGATCGTGCTCGAGGGCCCGTCGCGAAACTGGTTCCACGGCGTCGACCGCATCCTGCCGGGTACCAGCCGGCTGCTCGAGGAAGGCGGTCGCTTCAACCTCACCTTGCGGCGGGTGACGCAGGCCGATCGAAGGTCCTAGTTTTCGTTGCTGGCTTCAGGCGCGCGCTGTGGCCCGCCCTTGGAGACCGCGACCATCGCCGCCCGCAGCAGGCGGCCCGCGATCAGGTAACCCGGAATAAGCTCCTGCACGACGATGCCGGCCGGCACCGAGGCGTCCTCGATTTCCATCATGGCCTGATGGAATTCGGCATTGAACGGCTTGCCCAGCGCTTCGATGCGCGTGACACCGTGACGCTCGAGCACCGACTGCAATTCACGGTCGGTTGCCTGCACGCCGGCAATGACATTGCGCAACGCGGGATCCAGCGAGTCGAGATTGGCTGGCAACGCCGACAGGGCGCGGCCGAGATTGTCGGCCACCGAGAGCACGTCGCGGCCAAAGCGTTCGATGCCGAACTTGCGCTCCTTCTCGACATCCTGCTGGGCCCGCCGGCGGATATTCTGCGACTCGGCGGCGGCGCGCAGGTACTTGTCCTGCATGTCGGCCTTATCGGTCTGCAACTGCTCGATGGTCCGCATCAGCTCCGGCAGGGAAGGCGTGCCGGTCTGGGTATTGGGGTCGGCATCGGCCGGCATGTCAGCCGGGGCGCCGCCCGCGGTTGAATCGCTGGCCATACGCATGTCCTTAGTTCGAGTAGTCTCTTTCGGCGGCCTTCACTTAGGGAGGCCGGGCAGCCGGGTCAACCCTCGGGCAGCCTCAGACCGCCGCCAGGGGCGCCTGCAGCCTTGTGCCGCGCACGATGATGCCGCCGCGGTCGCCGACCGTGACGGAGCCGTAGCGCTGGGCGAAGACCTCCGGCAGCGGCCGTGCGTGGTCGGCCGCCAGCCACAGCCGTAGCAGGTGGCGCCGCCGCTCGGGTTCCGGCCAATCCACGAAGGACGTGCGGTCGTGCAGCATGGTGTGGTTGTGCACCAGCTGCACGTCGCCCGGCTTGAACTCCATAAACAGGTGCAGCCTGGGATCGTTGGTAAGCGCATCGAACAGATCGAGCGCCTCCTTCAGTTGCGGCGAGATCCGCGGCGCATCCGCAAAGCGCTGCGCAGAATCGATGTACTGGCGCTGGTAGATCGCGGTCAGAAAGCCCTTGTGCCAGTTGAAAACGGGGATCTCGAAATAGGGCTTCTGGCCTTCCGGCACCTCGCCGCGCCGGTCGGTGGCGATCGGCTGGAACAGGAGCTTCAGCAGATCGGGCCGCTGGCGGCGCATCTCGTTGAAGATCGTGGTCGAGCTGACCAGCGCCGACAAGCCGCCTGACTTTGCCGTCTTCAGGCAGAGCAGGCCGACAATGTCGCAGGAATCGGTGTGATAGGTCTGCCGCTCGTGCGTCTGGTAGATGCGCACGTTGGGATCGTTGACGTCCAGACCGAGATCCTGGACGTGGCCCAGTACATGCCCCTTGCCGTTCTGCGATCGCGCACTCCCGAGATGGACGCCCAGACCGTAGAACGCCGTCGCCGATTCACGCATCGTCCAGCGCTCGACCGGCAGGCCGCGCAGCAGCAGAAAGCCGCGGCCGTTCAGGACCTCGGCATCGACCCGCGCCTTGAGCCTGGGGCCAAGCGTCGGCAACGGAAAATCCTTCGGCGTGATCGCGGCAATGTCGGCTTCGCGCGCCGCCAGCGCCTTGGTCGCACTTTCGACTTCGGCGATTTCGGCGGGCGTGAGCGGCATCGACCAATCGCTGCGCCTGGACATTTCCGGGCCGTACCAGGCGGCCGCATTGGTTTGCTCGGGAGGCAGTTCGAACGGCATGGCGGTGATCTCAGCTTTCCCAGGGAAAGCGCGGGGCGAACAGGTCGTCGTCGGTGAGCGAGAGGCGATAGCTCTCGGTCGCATTTACCAGGGCTGCGCGAATGCCGGGCTCGAGCGCACTGTGGCCCGCGTCGGGGACCACGACGTAGCGCGCCTCGGGCCAGGCGCGCGACAGCGCCTCGGCGGTGACCGGTGGACAGACGATGTCATAGCGGCCCTGTACGATGGTGCAGGGCAGATTGCGCACTTTGTCGACCTCGTTCCACGGCCAGCCTTCGGGAACGAATGTGCCGTTGGCGAAGTAGTGCGCCTCGATGCGGCTTAGCGCGAGCGCGAAGCCGCCATGATCGGACTCGAACGGCGCCCGTGCCATCGGATAGAGCGTCGAGCAGGCGGCTTCGTAGCGGCTCCAGGCGCGCGCGGCGGGACGATGGATATCGGGATTGCGATCGATCAGGCGGCGGTAGTAGTTCGCCAGAATGTCGGCGCGCTCGGGCTCTGGCAAATGTTCGGCGAAGTCGCGCCACGCCTCGGGGAAGATCGTGCGCATGCCGTTCAGGAACCAATCGATCTCCGGCCGCGCACCGAGGAAGATTCCGCGCAGGATGAAGCCGGTGACCCGTCCGGGATGGCGCAAGCCGTAGGCCAGCGCGAGCGTGCTGCCCCACGAGCCGCCGAACAGCAGCCAGCGCGTCACGCCGAGATGCGTGCGCAGCTTCTCCATGTCGGCGACGAGATGCGGCGTGGTGTTGTCGTGCAGCTCGCCGAGCGGCATCGAACGACCGCAGCCGCGCTGGTCGAAAACGATTATGCGGTAGAACTGCGGATCGAAGAACCGGCGATGGACCGGTGCAGAGCCCGCACCCGGGCCGCCATGCAGGAACACCACGGGCACACCTTCGGGATTGCCGCTCTGCTCCCAATAGATCGTGTGACGGCCATCCACGGCCAGCATGCCGCTGGCGTAGGGCGAAATCTCCGGGAACAGGTCGGAGCGAAGCGGTGTTTCCGAACGCGGCATGCTGCTCTCAGAGTACTCAGTGCCACAGCGGCGAGGTTCGTGCCAGCCTTGCCGCGATTGCCCGTGCGAGTGGCACGCGTCTACAGTCGTGAGCGGGGAGTGTGGCAGGGCAGGAGGTATTGTTGTTTTTTCGCCGCATTCTGGCGTTTGTCGCTCTCGCGGGGCTCCTCGGCGCTTGTACGCCCGAGGCCAATCCGCCGCAGACCGTTGCCGTCGGCAATCCCGCCACGGCCCCCCGGCCGAGCCCTCTGCCGCGAGAGATCGAGCGCGAGACCGGGCCGATCTACAATTCGCCGCAGCTTCAGGCGCTGGTCGATCGCATCGGCAACCGGCTGGTCAGCCAGTCCAATCTCGCCGGCACCTATCGGTTCTACATCCTCGACCAGCCCCTTCCCAACGCCCATGCGGTGTCGGGCGGCTACGTCTTCGTCACCCGCGGCCTGCTCGCGATGGTCGACGACGATGCCGAACTGGCTGCGGCGATGAGCCACGAGCTCGGTCATCTCACGCAACGCCATGCCGCCCAGCGCGAGAGGGCGCGCAAGGGTGTGATAGATGCCGCCGTCCAGGCAGCGATGACCACAGGCTCGATCCAGGTCGGCCGCTCGGTGGCGAGCAGTGGCATGCTCGAGCTGCGGCGCTATTCGCGTGAGCAGGAGCTCGAGGCCGACCGCGTCGGCCTCTCCTATCTGGTCAAGGCCGGCTACCGCGGCGACGCCATGGCCGGCCTGATCGACAAATTGCGCCGACAAGCGCGGCTGGAAGACGAGTTACTGGGCATCGACGAGCGCAGCGGCCAGACCAGCGCGGCGTCGACCCATCCGGCGCCCGACGACCGGCTGGCGGTGGTTCAGGCCCTCCCGACGACGCGCCAGCCTGGCCAGGCCGATCGGGCCGGCTACCTCGCGCTGATCGACGGCATGTCGGTCGACGATGCGCCGGAGGAGGGGTTCGTGCGCGGATCAAGGTTCCTGCATCCGACGATGCGGCTGGCCTTCGAGGCCCCGGCCGATTTCCGGCTGCTCAACGACCATGACGGCGTGTTCGGCTTCGGCCGCGACCGTTCGGCGATGAATTTCTCCTGCAGCCCGGACAAGGTGACTGGCCGCCTCGACGACTGGATGCGCAACAAATTGAAGCCGACGCCGACCGATATCGAGGCGACCACGATCGGCGGCATGGAGGCTGCGATCGGCGCCCGGCCGCGCGGCGCCGATACCGGCCTGGCCCAGGTCCGCTATGTGCTGATCCGCTTCGGCGACGGGGTTTGCTACTTCAATCTGGCGAGCGACGGGCCCGATCGCGATCGGCGCATCGAGATGCTGGTCAACGCCGCGCGCAGCTTCCGAGCCCTGACACCGGCCGAAGCCGCGGCCCTGAAGCCTTTCCGACTGCATATCGTGCCGCGCGCCAATGGCTCGGCGGCGCAGTACGCCCAGCAGCTGCCTTACGTCGATCACAAGCTGGCGCGGCTTCTGGCGCTGAACGGCGTCGACAGTGCCGCCGAGTTCACCCAGCTCAAGGAGATCAAGCTCGTCGAGCCCTGAGTCGTGCGGAGCACCCGGGCGAACACACCCGGGCGAACATCGGGCACAAAAGGTAAAGGGCGGCCGAACGGCCGCCCTTTATCAAATCCGGTCTGAAGAAACCCTTACGCGACCTTCTGCAGGACGCTGTTCAGCTTCTGCGTCGCTAGGTCCTTGTCGATGCGCTCGACCGCGGCGAGCTCGCGCGCCAGCCTGTCCAGCGCCGCCTCGTAGATCTGGCGTTCGCTGTAGGACTGGTCGGGCTGGCCGGCGTTGCGGTGCAGGTCGCGCACGACCTCGGCAATCGACACGGGATCGCCCGAGTTGATCTTCGCTTCGTATTCCTGGGCGCGGCGGTTCCACATCGCGCGGCTGACGCGGCTGCGGCCCTTCAACGTCACCAGCGCGTTCTCCATGATCTTGCGCGAGGAGAGCTTACGCAGGCCCGAGAGCTTCGCCTTGGCGACCGGAACGCGCAGCATCATGCGCTCCTGCTCGAACGAGATGACGAACAGGTCGAGCCTGTGACCCGCGATCTCCTTGGCCTCGATGTCGATCACCTTGCCGACGCCATGGGTCGGGTAGACGACGAAATCGCCCTTCTCGAAGGCGAATTCCTTCGCCTTGGCCACTGCCTTCTTCGGCTTTGCCATGTCCAATCCCTTCACTCTATGCCCCGCGTTCAGCGATACCGCGACCCGCCGCGCACGCTCCCCTGCGTGCTCGCTCGATCACCGTATCGGTAAGTTGCTTTCGGATACCGACACGGACACCGAGCTAGCGGCGGACCGGACTCCGGACCGCTTCCAGCAAGACCTACATATCAGAAATTTACGCCTGAGTCGCGGGCGATGTTGCAATTCGGCAACTATCGGGCCATGCACGAACGGCATGGCTCTTTGTAAAGATGCGTGAAAGGACCCTATCGAGTCAGATTCTATCGTTTGCCCGGATTTTTTGAGAAGTACTTCCCGAACTTGTCCTTCTCGTCCTTGAAAGCATCGGCATCAGCCGGCGCCTCACCTTTGCGGGTGATGTTGGGCCACTCGCTGGCATAGGTCCGATTGACCTCCAGCCACTGCTCCAAGCCCTTTTCGGTGTCGGGCAGGATCGCGTTCGGCGGGCATTCCGGCTCGCACACGCCACAGTCAATGCACTCGTCCGGATTGATGACCAGCATGTTCTCGCCCTCGTAGAAGCAGTCCACGGGGCAGACTTCAA
>CAYZQZ010000207.1:0-6995 GCA_964480235.1 uncultured Reyranella sp.
TAGGCCTCGTTCATGCCGGCGAAATCCTGCGGCCGGGCGATCAGGATCGTCACCTTGACCAGCTTGTCGAGGCTGCTGCCCGCGGCCTTCAGCACCGTCTCGACGTTGCGCATCGCCTGGCGCGTCTGCTCCTGGATCGTGGTTCCCACCACCTCCAGCGCGCCGCCGCCGGCACGGACCGCGGCCTGGCCCGCGACGAACACGAAGCCGTTGGCCACGACGGCATGGCTGTACGGCGAATGCGACGGCGGATAGCCCGGCACGTCGACGACATGGCGGATGTTGGACATCGTTCCCCCCTCCTTCTTCCGGTCACACCCGGCGACCATTCCATAGGACCCCAATCGGCTGTGAACAGGCTGCCATAATCCGGCATCGGTGTGCGCTTTCAACAGTGCTTCCGCAAAATATCGCGGGCCACGGGGCCGGATTCAGGTTGGCTTTCCTCGACAAGGGCTAGGTAAAGTCGAACCGGTGCGGGAAACCGGGGGTACATGAACGCAGGGCCGGATGTGTCGGAGGAACAGACGATCGGGTTGCTGCGCGAGCAGCTCGACGCTGCCCTTGCCGAGCGTGACGAGGCCCGCGCGCAGCAGACGGCGATGTCCGAGGTGCTGCAGGCGATAAATGTGTCCGCGGGCGACCCCAAACCGGTATTCGATCTCCTGGTCGACAAGGCGATCGTACAATGCGGAGCCGCAGGCGGCGAACTGGTCACTTTCGAAGGTGACATTGCAACGGCGGTATCGCTGCGCAACGTGCGCCCCGGCCTGGTCGACTTCTGGCGCACGCCGCAACGCATCGCGGGCACCAATCTGGAAGTCGTACGGCGCAATGGCAGGACACTCCAGCGCCCCGACATGCGTGAAGTCGAAGCCTACCAGAAGCGCCTGCCGCTCGCAGTGGCCGGAGTCGAACTGGGAGGCATCAGGACATTCCTGCAGGTACCGCTGAAGAGCGAGCGCGGCGTCGTCGGCCTCTTCATGATCTTTCGGCACGAGGTGCTGCCCTTCACCGACCGGCAAGTGGCACTCCTGGAGACCTTTGCCGCCCAGGCCGTCCTTGCCATCGAGAATGCGCGCCTGCTTTCCGAGCAGCGCGAGATGCTCGAACAGCAAACGGCGATGACCGAGGTGCTCGAGGTCATCAATGCCTCGCCCGGCGACCTCGAGCCTGTGTTCGCCGAGACGATCGACAAGGCGATGCATCTCTGCGAGGCGAGCTTCGGCATGTTCGCCCGCTACACGGGACGAGACTTCGAGGTCGCGGCCACGCGCAACGTGCCGCCGTTGCTCCTGCAGGGCGGGCGGCACATTCCCGACCCGCCGGCGATTTCCGGCCTCGGCCGCCTCGTCAAGGGCGAGGCCGTCGTCCAGTTCGTCGACCTGCCCAACAGCGAGATCTATCGCTCCGGCTTCATCGGTGCGACGGCGCTGGTCGCGATCGGCGCCAATACCGCGATCTTCGTAGCGCTGCGTAAGAATGACGTCCTGCAGGGCGCCATCATCATGTATCGCAAGGAGAATCGCCCGTTCAGCGACAAGCAGATCGCGCTGCTGCAGAACTTCGCCGCCCAGGCGGTGATCGCGATGGACAATGCCCGCCTGCTCACCGAGCAGCGCCAGGCACTCGAGCAGCAGACGGCGACCGCCGACATCCTGCGTGTGATCTCGCAGTCGCCGACCGATGTCACGCCGGTCCTCGAGGCCGTGGCAGCGGCCGCCCTGCGCTTCTGCGGCGCCACGGACGCCATCATCAACCTGCGTGACGACGACGAGATATACGTGGCCGCCCACGATGGCGACCTGCCAGCCAACCTGCACGAGCGCCGGCCTTTCGATCGCACCTTCGCCGCCGGACGCGCCATCAGCGAAGGCCGAACGGTTCATATTCCGGATGTGGCAGCCATCGACCGCTCTGACTTTCCGACCACGGTGGCCCTGGCCCAGCGATACGGATTCAATGCGTCAATTGCCGCCCCTCTGATGCGTGACGGAGCTGCGGTCGGTGCCATCGTGCTGCGCAAGAAGCAGGCGGGGGCATTCTCCGCACGCCAGATCCAGCTTCTCGAGACCTTTGCCGCCCAAGCCGTCATTGCGCTGGAAAACACGCGCCTGTTCACCGAACTGACGGAGTCGCTCGACCGCCAGACGGCGACGGCCGAGGTCCTCAAGGTCATTTCCCAATCGCCGACGAACGTCCAACCGGTGCTGGAGGCGGTTGCCCAAGCGGCGCAGCGCTTCTGCGGCGCCGCCGATGTCTCGATCGCCCTGCGTGACGGCTCGGAGATGTACTACGCCACGCATGTCGGGCCCTTCCCGGCGACGGTCGAACGCGTTGCCCTCGATCCGGGCCGCAGTTCGGGACGCGCCATCCTCGAAGGCCGCACGGTCCATCTGCACGACATCAGATCGCTCGACCCGGTGGAATTCGCCGGCGCCCGCCGGTTGTCAGCCGAGGTCGGCTTCCAGGCGTCGGTCGCCGCCCCGATGATGCGAGATACCAGCGCCATCGGCTGCATTCTCCTGCGCAAGCCCGAGCCCGCGCCGTTCACGCCGCGCCAGATCGAATTGCTTGAGACGTTCGCCGCCCAGGCCGTCATCGCCATCGAGAACGTGCGCCTGTTCACCGAGCTGCATGAATCCCTCGAGCGGCAGACCGCCAACACCGAAGTCCTGCAGACGATCAACAGCTCGCCCGGCAACGTGCAGCCGGTGTTCGAGGCGATCCTCGCCAAGGCGATGACCCTTTGCAGCGCCGCCTTCGGCACCTTTGCGACCTTCAACGGCGAGCGCTTGCAGACCGTCGCGACACAGGGCGTGCCTGAAGCGTTTGCCCGCTACCGCCTGTCCAATCCGCCGGACTACGGCGCCGGGACCGGTCCGGCCCGGCTGATCGCGGGCGAGGACTGTGTCCACGACGTCGACGCCGCTGACAGCGACGCCTATCGACGGGGGGATCCCAACCGGCGGGCCATCGTCGACCTAGGCGGCGCGCGCACCATCCTGAACGTCGCCCTGCGCAAGGAAGGAGCCTTACTCGGCTCGATCTCCATCTATCGTCAGGAAGTCCGGCCGTTCAGCGACAACCAGATCGAGCTTCTCCAGGGCTTCGCTGCACAGGCGGTGATCGCCATGGAGAATGCGCGCCTGCTCGGGGAGCAGCGCGAGGCGCTGGAAAGGCAGACCGCAACCGCCGACATCCTGCGGGTGATCAATTCGTCGCCTGGCGATCTCACGCCGGTGTTCCAGGCCATTCTCGAAAAAGCCCACAGTGTCTGCGGCGCCGACATGGGATCGCTGTTCCTCCTGGACGGCGCCAACATCCGCGCCACAGTGACGATGGGGTACGACAAGGAGATCGATTCGTTCCTACGCCAGCCCCGGCCGGCATCGCTGGCGATGAAGGCCCTGATCGACGGGCAGCGCTATCATCACCTGACCGACCTGCAGGACCAGACGGACGAACGCTCCTTCGGCCAGCAATTCAGAATGGGCTCGCAAATCCGGACCAACCTGATCATTCCCTTGCGCAAGGACGACGCGGTCCTCGGTTTCATCTCCGCCAACCGGCGCGAGGTCCGGCCCTACAGCGAAAAGGAAATCGGGCTGCTCGAGAATTTCGCCGCCCAGGCGGTGATCGCCATGGAGAATGCCCGCCTGCTGGGCGAGCTGCGGGACTCGCTCGACCAGCAGACAGCGACGGCCGACATCCTGCGCGTCATCTCGCAGTCGCCAAACGACGTCACACCCGTCCTGGACGAGGTGGCCAAGGCCGCGTCGCGGTTCTGCGGCGCCGAGGATGTCGTTGTCCTGTTGTGCGAAGGCGATCAATGGATCTTCGCTGCGCACGAAGGTCCCATGACGACCGAGATCGGTAGCCGCCAGCCGCTCAGCCGCCAGACGGCCCCAGGCCAGGCGATGCTCGATGGCACGACCACGCACTTTCCCGACATTGCCGCACTCGATCCCGTCGACTATGCAGCGGCACACGAATTCGCCAGGCTTCAGGGCTTCCGGGCGGCCCTTTCGGCACCAATGTTGCGCGAGGGACGGCCGATTGGCGCCATTGCCCTGCGCAAGAGCCGTGTCGGCCCGTTCACGAATCGGCAGATCGAACTTCTGGAAAGCTTCGCCGCCCAAGCGGTGATCGCCATCGAGAACGTGCGCCTGTTCACCGAGCTCAAGGAGTCGCTCGACCAGCAGACGGCCACTGCGGACATTCTGCGCGTCATCTCCCAATCGCCGACCGACGTCCAGCCGGTCCTCGATGCGGTAGCCAAGGCGGCCGTGCGATTTTGCGGCGCCGAGGATGCCCTCATCACGCTGCGCGACGCGGACATGTACGAGGCTGCCGCGCACGAAGGCCCTCTGTACGCAAAGATCGGCGCTCGCATCCCTCTGGACGAGCGAACCGCACCTGGCGGTGCAATCATTCAGGGCCGCACCGTTCACTTTCCGGACTACGACGCCCTCGATTCAGTCGAGTATGCGGCAGCCAGGGGATACGGGCGCCAAGGCGGCTTCAGCGCATCCCTGGCCGCCCCCATGCTCCGTGACGGAGCGGCCATCGGCGCGATCGTGCTGCGCCGTCGAGCTGCGGGACCGTTTGCCGAACGACAAATCGCGTTGCTGGAATCGTTCGCCGCCCAGGCCGTGATCGCCATCGAGAACGTGCGGCTGTTCACCGAGCTGCAACGACGCACCGACGATCTCACCGAGTCGCTCGAATACCAGACCGCGACCAGCGAATTGCTCGAAGTCATCAGCCGTTCGACTTCCGACATCCAGCCGGCACTCGACACCATATTGACCTCCGCCGCCCGGCTTTGCGACGTACAAACCGGTTCCGCCGTCATTCGAAGTGGCGACGGCTTCCGTCTCGTGGCGACGCTTGGCCTGCCGGCGGATTTCGAGCAGGTGCTGCGTGAGCGCCTTCGGATTCCCGACCGCGGCTCCGCCACGGGGCGCGCCTTGCTCGACAAGTCGATCTGTCACGTTCCGGACGTCCGGGCCGATCCCCATTTCACGTTCGCCGAGGCGGCCCGGGTTTACCCATCCGTGCTGGGCGTGCCGCTCCTGAAGGATGGCGAAGTCCTTGGCGCGATTACCCTCAGCCGCAAGCGTGTCGGGCCCTTCAGCGACCGCCAGATCGCCCTGATCAAGACCTTTGCCGATCAGGCCGTCATCGCCATGGAGAACGCACGCCTGCTCGGCGAACTGCGCGAGTCACTAGACCAGCAGACGGCCATGGCTGATGTACTGGGACTGATCAACAGCACGACCGGAGACATAACGCCGATATTCGACGCCATGGTCGACAAGGCAACGGCGCTCTGTGATGCACCGCATGGCGTTCTTTTCTCCCTGGACGGCGAAGTCCTGCACGCAATATCGACACAGCACAGCCCGCAGGATCCTGGTGGGTTCCTCCTGCAACCAATTCAGGTCCCCCCGGAACGAACCTTGCCAGTGTACTGAGCAACGGGAAGGCCACGCAGGATCCCGACCTTTCGAAGAGCGAAGCCTATCGCCGCGGTGTGCCTCTCACGGTATTCGGAGTGGACCAGATCGGCATTCGCACCATGCTCATGGTGCCGCTGGTCGGCGAGCGCGGGTCCATTGGTGTATTCACTCTCTATCGGACGGAAGTGCGCCCCTTCACCGACAAACAAATCGCCCTGGTCGAAGCCTTCGCCCAGCAGGCCGTCATCGCCATGGAGAACGCCCGCCTGCTGGGTGAACTGACCCGGCGCGAGGAGGAACTCCGGGTCACCTTCGATCACATGGGTGACGGCGTGGTGATGTTCGATGCCGGGCTGAAGCTTGCCTCGTGGAACAGGAACTTTCAGGAGATGCTCGACATCCCCGATGCCTTCCTCAGCGAGCGGCCTGGGCTGGAGGATTACGTCCGCCTGCTCGTCCGGCGCGGCGAGCTGGGACGCGACAATCCCGACGAGGAGGTCGCGCGCTTTCGCGAACGCGCCAACGAGGCCTGGACCGCCGAGCGCACGCGACCTGACGGCCGCATCGTCGAGGTGCGCAACAACCCAGTTCCGGGCGGCGGCGCGGTGCTGATCTATAGCGACATCACCGAGCGCAAACATGCAGAGGCGCAAATCAGCGCCGCGCGCGATGCCGCCGAAGCGGCCTTGGAGCGGCAGTCGGCGACGGCGGACATTCTGGGCATCATCGCAAGCTCGCCAACCGACGTGCAGCCAGTGCTCGACGCCGTGGTCAAGGCGGCCGTGCGCTACTGTGGCGCAACCGATGCCCTGATCAACGTGCGTGACGGAAACGAGATGGTGCGGATGGCGCACGAGGGGCCACTGACGGCCACCGTCGGAAGGCGGCGCCCGATCGCCCGAGACTCCGCAAGCGCACGTTCCATTCACGATGGCCAGACAGTTCATCATCCCGACATCGAAGCGCTCGATCCTGACGAGTTCGCCACCGGGCGCCGGCAGGCTGCGCAGTACGGTTACCGTGCCGCGCTGGCCGCGCCGATGCTTCGCGAGGGAACCGCGATCGGCAACATCGTGCTACGCAAGGCCGAAGCGGGGCCATTCACAGCGCAACAGATCACCCTCCTTGAGACATTCGCGGCGCAGGCCGTGATCGCCATCGAGAATGTGCGTCTGTTCACCGAACTGCGTTCCGCACTCGACCAGCAGACGGCAACAGCCGACATCCTGAAGGTTATTGCCAGTTCACCGACCGACGTGAAACCAGTGCTAGGCGCGGTGGTCGAGGCGGCGGTTCGCTTCTGCGGCGCCCCTGACGCGATCGTGTCGATGCGCGAGGGCGACGAATGGATCCCGATCGCCCACCACGGCAACTTGACCGCTACGCTGAACCTCAAGCAGCGCCTTTCCCGGCAAAGTACCACCGGCCGGGCGATCATCGATGCCAAGACCATGCATCTCGCCGACATCACTCTCGTGTCAACGCCGGAGTAAAATTGCATCGGCTGGCCGGAGTAAAAGTACATCACGG
>CAYZQZ010000208.1:0-6966 GCA_964480235.1 uncultured Reyranella sp.
AACCACACGGACCTGAACAAGACGCTGACGATCCTGCCCGATGGCAAGATCGCGATCGATGGCAGGCTCCGTCTGCGGCCGCTCATAGCGTTGCCGTCGGTTGAACAGCTTCTTGCGCGACCCCTCGGGCATGGCGCCCTTCTGGTACTTGCCCGTCAGGTAACCCTGCGCCAGAGGCGAATAGGCAAGAAGCCCCACCTGTTCGCGGTGCGCGATCTCGGCAAGCCCCAGTTCGAAAACGCGATTGACCAGGCTGTAGGCATTCTGGATCGACTGCACGCGCGGCAGCCCGCGCGCCTTGGAATGGTGCAGGAACTCCATGGTGCCCCACGCCGTCTCGTTCGACAGGCCGACATGCCGGATCTTGCCCGCCTTCACATGCGTCTCGAGCGCGCCCAGGATGTCCTCGATCGGCACGCTCGGCGCATCGAGCCGCCGGTCCGTCAGCCCTGTGGCACCGAACAGCGCGGTCAGCCGGTCCGGCCAGTGCAGCTGGTAGAGGTCGATATGGTCGGTGTTCAGCCGCTTCAGGGATTCGTCGACCGACCACTTGATATGGTCGCGCTTGAGCGCGCCCTCGGCCGGCACCATGCCGCACTTGGTGGCGATCTGGACCTTGGCGCGCTTGGCCGGGTTCTTCTTCAGCCAGGTGCCGATGATGGCCTCGCTCTCGCCGCCCTTGTTGCCGGGATACCAGCGCGAATAGACGTCCGCGGTGTCGATGAAGGAGAAGCCGGCATCGACGAAGGCGTCGAGCAGGCGGTGCGAGGTCGCCTCGTCGGCGGTCCAGCCGAAGACGTTGCCGCCGAAGGCGATCGGGGCGAATTCGATGCCCGACTTGCCGAGTTTGCGCTTTTCCATGGTCACTCTTCCTTCCGGTTACTCCGCCGCCTTGGGCGGCGCGGTCGTTGCAGTCGTTGCGGATGCGATCGTCGCGGTCGGCGTGGCCGGAGGAGCCGCGGCTGCAGCCGGCGGTACCGCCGATCCCGGCGCTCCGGGGACCGCGGCCTGGGCCAGGGCCGACGCCATGCTCATCTGGACCATCGGCGGCAGGTAGAAGCGGATGCCGAGCTTCGGCAGCGTCTCGTACATGCGCCGGATGGCCATGCGCTGGATCATGCTCGGATTCTTCGGCCGGGCGGTGAACTTGAAGCGCACGACCAGAGCTGCGTCCTTGATATCGACCAGGCCCTGCATCTTGAGCGGCTGCAGCAGCTCCTTCTGGAACTGAGGTTCGTTCATCATGTCGAGGCCGATCTTCTTGACGGTCTTGCGCATCAGCTCGACGTCGGTGTCGAGCGCGAAGGCGAGATTGAACTTTACCGTCGTCCAGTCGCGGCTGAAGTTGGTGATGTGCGTGAGCTGGCCGAACGGCACGATGTGCAGCTGGCCGTTCTGGTGGCGCAGCCGGATCGAGCGCACCGAGAAGCCGGCGATCAGCGGCGTGATGTTGACGCCGAGTTGGGACAGTACCACCAGCCCGCCCAGCACCAGGAAGGCGATGCCGAACGTCACCTTGAGTACCGGCATGATGGTGCGCAGCCGGGTCGCGGCGAGTGGCGCATCGTCGTCGCCGATGACGCCGGCCACCGGCAGCGGATTGTCCGCGATATAGCGGTCCATGCGGTATTTGACGATGCGCCAGCCGACGAAGAAGGCGAGCGCCGACAACGCGGCAACCTTGGCGGCCTGGTCGTGCGGCGCCCATTCCGCCGCCGTCATCGCGCCGCTGGCGCCGACCATGAGCGCACGGGCCACGGTGATCGCGACCCAGAGGCGGACCGAGAGCGCCACACAACTCGCCACGACCTCGCCGACCGTCGGCAGCTCCATCGGCAGGTGCCGGGTGACGCGATCCAGCAGGGTCTCGAACAGCAGCAGCAGGATCAGCATCGACTCGATGGCGGCGAAGCCCTGGTTGCCCAGCCCCTGCTCGGTGATCGCGGCGATGACGGCGAGACAGCCCGCACCGGTGTAGAAGGCGAGACCGCCGATCCACCAGTTCTCGGCGAGCGCCAGTTTCCCCGCCCGGAAGAGATCGTTCTCGCGGATGAGGCCGGCGAACCAGGCCGCCATGTCCTTGCGCCAGTGCCACACCGCCCAGACCAGCCCGGCGGAGATGGCCGGCACGTAGACCACGGCACTGACCAGGATCGCGGCCGGCGGCGCACCGGTGACCAGCATGGCTTGCAGCATCGTGCGGCCGATCAGCGGCAGGACGATCACGAGGTTCATGGCGCGCAGCAGCCGCCGCGCCTGGCCGTCGTCGACAGGCGCCACGCGTCCGCCCGGCGAGTTGGGACGAAGCCAGGTCCGGAAGATGAAATTGAAGCCCCGCCAGTACATCAGGGCGATCAACAGCTGATGGCCGAGGCGGGTCTGCATCGAACTGGGCTCGCCGATCTGGGCGACCATGATCCGGGCCGCCGCCCACATCGCGACCAGGGCCAGGCCGTCGAGCAGCATGACCTGCGCCAGCGAGCGCAGCGGCGACTTCGAGCCCTTCTGATGGATGCTGTGCCGCACCCGGATCAGGAGCTGACGGGCGAGCCATTCGACCGTCAGGCCGACGACGAAGATGCCGGCCAGCAGCAGGATGGTGCGAAGATCGAACTTGCCGGGCAGGTCCGACACGTAGGCCGCCAGCTCGGGCAGCCGGTGGATGGTCGTGTCGAAGCGCTCGGTCACCGTACGCAAGAACGCGCCCAGCCCCTCGTTGCTTGCGGCCTGGGCCTGCGCCCAAGCCGCACCGCCGCTGGCAAGCAACACCGCTCCCGCCACGACCGCCGTTCGCAAGATCATCAATCGTGCCTCCGCCCCGCATCGACGGTAGGACAGAATGGCTGGAGTCGCCAGTGGATGCGGCCCCTCGCCGGACGCGAGAAACCCGGCCGTCAGGCGCGCGCCGGTCGTCCCGACATCTGAAGGGCAATGACGACGCCAAGCAACGCCATGCCGATCAGTCGTGCTGCGATCAACCCGCCGACGAAATTGTCGACCAGCGCCGGAAAGGTGCAGGCAATGCCGGCCACGCCACAGACGCCGCGCTCCCACAGGGTGAGCGGACGGCGCATGTGGCCCTGCGCGGCAAGCGCCAGCGCGAAGATGCCGACGGCGGCGCCCAGGGTCACCCACAGGATCCAGAGCCAGCTCATGCCCTTGGGCGTCTCGAGCAGCAGGCCGGTGCCGATCGGGTCCAGCACGAAGATGAACGGCACCAGGAAGGCCGGCAGCGCGTACTTCCAGCTCTGCAGGGTGGTGACGTACGGGTCGGCGCGGGTCAGCGTCGCCGCCGCGAAAGGTGCGAGCGCGGTCGGCGGCGAGACTTCCGACAGCACCGCGTAGTAGAAGATGAACATGTGCGCGGCGTAGTCGGGCACGCCGAGCTTGATCAGCGCCGGTGCCGCGATCACCGCGCACATGATGTAGGACGCCGTCACCGGCACGGCGAGGCCCACCACCCAGACGATCAGTGCGGTGTAGATCGAGGTCCAGAAGACCGATCCGCCGGCCATGTCGATGACGATCGAGGAGAATTTCAGCGCCAGGCCGGTCTTGGTGATGACACCGACGATGATGCCGGCACAGGCACAGGTCGCCGCCACGCCAAGCGCCTGGATCGACCCGTCGGCCAGGGCGCGGAACAGCTTGCCCGGCCAGAGTGCGGTGTCGGCACGCAGGTAGCTCACGGCGATGGCAAGGATGATCGACCAGAACACGGCGTAGGTCGCGGAGAAGCCCCACACCATCAGCACCACGACCGAGATCAGCGAGGTGAAATGGAAACCGTAGCGCGCGATGAGCTGGCCGAGCGTCAGGTCGATCGACGGATCGACGGCGCGCAGGCCGTACTTGCGCGAGTCGATTTCCGTCATCACCAGCAGGCCGAAGTAGTAGAGGCAGGTCGGAATCAGCGCCATGCGCACGATGTCGAGGTACTGCATCTTCAGGTACTCGGCGATCAGGAACGCCGCGGCACCAAGCACCGGCGGCGACAGGATGGCACCGAGACCTCCCGCGGCCAGGAGGCCGCCGGCCGCCGACTTGCCGTAGCCCGCCTCCTTCATGATGGGCCAGGCGACCGTGCCGATGGTGACGGTGGTCGCGACGCCCGAACCGGACGGGCCGCCGAGCAGGAAGGACGACAGCACCACGGCGCGGCCCGCCGCATTGGGCTGGCCCTTCATGGCGCGCAGCGAGAAGTCGATGAAGAAGCGTCCGGCGCCGGAGGCCTGCAGCACGGCGCCGAAGATTGTGAACAGCACGATCAAGGTCGCCGACACATCGATCGCCGAGCCGAAGATGCCGTTCAGCGTCATGTAGAGTTCGGCAATCAGGTCGGAGATCGGGTAGCCCTTGTGCGTCCACGGCGCCGGCAGGTAATTGCCCCACAGCGCGTAGGCCAGAAACACCAGTGACAGGATCGGCATGATCCAGCCGGTCGCGCGGCGCGTCGATTCAAGCACCAGCAGGATCAGGATGGCGCCAATCACCAGATCGGTCGGCGTCGGCGAGACGTAGCGGTCGAGAAAGTCGTCGGCCGCATCGAGACTGGTCCAGCTGCCGCCGGTCATCATGTACCAGATGACCATGAGGACCAGACCAGCCGCCGCGATGTCCCAGGGTGCGATGCGATTGCGCCAGCTCTTCACCGCGGGAAACAGCAGGAAGACCAGGGACAGCGCGAAGGCGACGTGGATCTCGCGCAACGACTGGGTGTCGACCGTCGAGGCGGCCGCGTAGAGATGAAAGACGGTCATCAGGAAGGCGATGAAGGTGAGAGTCTTGCCCCACCAGCCGATGAACTTGTGGACGGCGCCGTCCTCCTGCTCGATCAGCTCCTCGACCTTGCGTTGTTCGTCTTCGCTCAGCAGCCCGGTCTCGACCGTCATGTCTCTTCCCAACCCCAAAAGGAACGGGGCCCCCGTTGCGGGAGCCCCGTCCGTCCATCGTCATCCCTAAGAGAGCTTGATGCCCTTCTCGGCGAAGAACTTCAGTGCGCCCGGATGGAACGGCACCGACGAGTTTGCCAGCTTCTGGTTCTCCGGCGTCATGTCGGCCGACGCCTTGTGGGTCGCCACGAGGTCCGCCTGGTTTTCCCACAGCGTCTTGATGATGGTGTAGGCCTGATCGTCGGACATCGAGGCCGGCACGATGAGGATGTTCCAGATCGCGATGACCGGCACGGCCGCGTCCTGGTTCGGGTAGGCCTTGGGCTTGATCTCGCTCGGCGCGAACACCGGGCCGTACTTCTTGTTCAGCGCCGGCACGAGATCGGCGGTCGGAATCAACTTGATCTTGACGCCCTGCGTGGCCGCAAGGTCGGTGATCGCCGCGACCGGCGGGCCTCCATTGAAGAAGTAGCCGTCGAGTTTGCCGTCCTTCATGGCGTTGGTGCTCTCGGCCGGAGCCAGGCGCTCGCGCTTGATGTCGGAGAGTTTGAGGCCGAGCTCGTCGATGATACGCAGCGCCATGACTTCGGAGCCGCTGACCGGCGCACTGGTCGAAATGCGCTTGCCCTTGATGTCGGCCAGCTTGTTGATGCCGGTGCCTTCCATGGTCACGAAATGAACCAGGTTGGGATAGACGACGGCGAGCGTGCGCGACTCGACGGGCTTGCCGACGAACTTGTCGAGACCCTTGATGGCGTCGTAGGCGGTGTCGCACTGGGTCAGTGCCATCTGCGCCTTGCCGTCCCGGATCATGTGCATGTTGGCGACCGAACCCGCGGTCGCCTCGGCCGTGACCGCCCAGCCTGGCACCTTCTTGCTCAGGATGTTGGCCATCGCGCCGCCCAGCGGATAGTAGACGGCGCCGGTGGTGCCGGTCGCGATCGAGAATTGCTGCGCCTGGGCCTGCGCCGCGCGGCCTGCGACAAGGGCGGCCGACGCTGCGCTGCCGGCAACGAACTGACGACGATACATTGAACAATTCCTCCTGTGGGGCGGCAAGAAGCACGGGTTGGGCTCGCCGTGCAACGGCCAACGCCACGTCGCGAAACAGCGGAGCAATTCGCGCGCTGCATGCCGTTGCGGCTGGACCTCGCGCCCGGGACGGCCTTATCGTTCCGGTCGATGCAATTTTGCGGCCCGCCGGGAAGGAGCTCGCCATGCCGACGGAGATGATCCCGATCATCGATCTCGGGCCCTATCTCACAGGAGAACCAGGCGCGCTGGACCGCGCGGCGAAAGAGCTGCGCCACGCCCTGACCGAAATCGGGTTCTACTTCATCGTCAATCATGGCGTGCCGCGCGAGCAGATCGCCGCGGTGTTCGAGCAGGTGAAGCGGTTCCACGCCCAGCCGATGGAAAATAAGCTGGCGCTGAAACTCAACCACCACAACACTGGCTACCTGCCGATGCGCGGCAATACGTTGCGCACCTCGACGGTGCAGGCCGGCACCAAGCCCAATCTCAACGAGGCCTTCTTCATCAAGAAGGAGCTGCCGGCCGACCACCCAGACGTGCTGGCCGACCGGCGCTTCCGCGGCGCCAACCGGTGGCCCGAGGGACTGCCCGGTTTCAAGGAAGTGATCGGAGGCTATGCCGACACGATGGAACGGCTGGTCCAGAAGCTGGTGCGGATCTATGCCCGCGCGCTCGACCTGCCGGCGACCTATTTCGACGAGCCGTTCCGCGAACCGCAATTCTCCCTGCGCATGACCCACTATCCGCACCAGGACGGGCCGGTGTCGGACGAGTTCGGCCTGGCGCCGCACACCGATACGAGCTTCCTCACCCTGCTCGCGCCCAACGACGTGCCGGGCCTCTCGATCCGCACCCAGAGCGGCCGCTGGATCCAGGCGCCGGCGATCCCCGGCGCCTATGTCGTGAATGGCGGCCAGATGCTGCAGCGCTGGACCAACGATCTTTTCCTGGCGACGCCGCACCGCGCCATCAACCAGAGCGGCGGCGAGCGCTACGCCATCCCGTTCTTCTGCGACAGCAACATCGACTGGCCGGTCGC
>CAYZQZ010000209.1:0-6916 GCA_964480235.1 uncultured Reyranella sp.
CGCTCGATACCGTTGCCAAGCGGGTCGACAAGCCGACATCGCTCACCGTCAACCACATCGCCCAGCTTCCGTCGGTGATCATCTCGTTCAACCTCGCGCCGGGCATTGCGCTCGGCGAGGCGGTCAAGGCGATCCAGGAAGTGGCGATGGAAGTAGGCCTGCCGGCGCAGATCACGACCAGCTTTGAGGGCAGCGCCCAGGTCTTCCAGCAGGCGGTCGCCAACCAGGGCATGCTGCTGTTCGCCGCCGTGCTGGTGATCTACATCATCCTCGGCATCCTCTACGAAAACTTCATCCACCCGCTGACCATCCTGTCGGGGCTGCCGTCGGCCGGCATTGGCGCACTGCTGGCGCTGCTTCTTGGCGGCAAGGAGTTCAGCATCATCGCCATGATCGGCGTGCTGTTGCTGATCGGCATCGTCAAGAAGAACGCCATCATGATGATCGACGTGGCGCTCGAACGCGAGCGCAACCAGGGGCTCGATCCGCGCACGGCGATCCACGAGGCCTGTCTCCTGCGCCTGCGTCCGATCCTGATGACGACCATGGCGGCGATGCTGGGTGCGTTGCCGCTGGCAATCGGCTTCGGCGATGGCGCGGAGCTGCGTCAGCCGCTTGGCATCTCGATCATCGGCGGCCTGATCGTCAGCCAGATTCTGACTCTCTATACGACGCCGGTGATCTATCTCTATCTCGACCGATTCCGCCGCCGCGACCGCGACCTGCACAGCCGTCTGGCGCGCCGCATGGGCGGCTTCGAGGCCCGGGCATGAAGAAGAGGGGCATGAAGCGCTTCGCCGTCCTCGCGGTGCCGCTCGCCCTGTCGGGCTGCCTGGTCGGGCCTGACTACGTGAAGGCGCCGACCGCGACGCCGCTCATGCCCGAATACAAGGAGACGGCTGATATCAACTTCCGCCCGGCCACGCCGAGCGATGCGATCGATCGTGGGCCATGGTGGAATATCTACGGAGATCCGGCCCTCGAGCAGCTCGCTGCGCAGGTCGATATCTCAAATCAGAACCTCAAGGCGCAGGAGGCAGCCTATCGGCAGGCTGTGGCGCTGGTTCGTCAGACCCAGTCCTCGCTTTACCCGACCGTCGGCTATACCGGCGCGGTCAACCAGAACAGTTCGAGCGGCAGCCGCAGTACGGCAGGCCTGCAAACCGCGGCGATCGGTAATTCGGTCGGCCAGTACGCGTCGGGCGGCACGCTTACCTGGGAGATCGATGTGTGGGGCCGGATTCGGCGCAGCATCGAAAGCAATTCCGCGGCAGCGCAGGCGAGCGCCGCGGACCTCGCGGCGGCGCGCCTGTCGGCGCAGTCCAGCCTGGTGACCAACTACTACTCTCTGCGCGTTTCCGACCAACGCCGGCGTTTGCTCGCGGAATCGGTCGCGGCTTACGCCCGCTCGATGCAGATCGTGCAGAACCAGGTGAATGCCGGCGTCGCCTCGCGGGTCGATCTCACCCAGGCGCAGACCCTCTACCAGCAAACCCGCGCGCAGCTCGTGGCTGAAGGCGTCACCCGTGCCCAGTTCGAGCACGCGATCGCCGCTCTCGTCGGCAAGACGCCGGCCGAAGTCAGTGTCATGACCGCGCCGCTGCCGCAGGATGTGCCGACGATCGATGGCGGCATCCCGTCCGCGCTGCTCGAGCGGCGACCCGATATCGCTGCCGCCGAGCGCCAGATGGCAGCGGCGAATGCCCAGATCGGTGTCGCGCAGGCGGCCTACTATCCCGACATCACGCTGAATGCGAGCATCAACTTCGTCAGCACCCTGATTACGACCCTGTTCCAGATCAACTCGGCGGTCTGGTCGGTGGGCCCGCAACTCGCCGGCACCCTGGTCGATGGCGGCGGGCGTGCTGCGCAGGTCGAAGGCGCGCGCGCGAGCTATGACCAGGCCGTCGCCACGTATCGCCAGACGGTGATCACTGCTTTTCAGCAGGTCGAGGACGCACTGGCCCAGCAACGCATGCTCGTCCAGCAGGAAGCCGTGCAGCGCGCTGCTGTCGCTGCGGCGCGCGAAGCCGAGCGGTTGTCGCTCAACCAGTACCGCGCCGGCACCGTGCCCTATACGACGGTGATCCAGACCCAGACCTCGGCGCTGTCGGCGGAGCAGACCTTGCTGAACGTGCGCCTGAGTCGCTTCACTGCCAGCGCCACGCTGATCGCTGCCCTTGGTGGTGGCTGGCAGAACGCGCAGTTGCCACCGCCTGTCTATATTCCGGGCATCAAGCAGCCGCCGGCCGCCTCGTCGGCGCCATCGGCGACACCGCCTGCGTCGAACTCCGCAGTTGCACTTGGCACGTCCACGCCCGCCAGTTCATCTACTGGCGCTTCGGCCAAGCCACGGCGATGGTGGTGGCCCTTCTAATCCTGCTACTCCCCGTCGCTGCGCCCAGGCGATAGTCTTGCGTCATGGCGGACGAACTCATCCGCAAGATCATCCATGTCGACATGGACGCCTTCTATGCGTCGGTCGAGCAGCGGGACGATCCTGCCCTGCGTGGATTGCCCGTCGCCGTCGGGGGCCGGCAGCGTGGAGTCGTGATGGCGGCGAGCTACGAAGCGCGCAAGTTCGGCGTGCGCTCGGCCATGCCGTCAGTAACGGCCAAGCGCATGTGCCCGGACCTGATGTTCGTGAAGCCGCGCTTCGACGTCTACAAGGAAGTGTCGCGGCAGATCCGTGCAATCTTTCTCGACTACACGCCACTGGTCGAGCCGCTGTCGCTGGACGAAGCCTATCTCGACGTCACGACCAATCTGAAGAACATCCCGCTCGCCTCGGACATCGCCCGAGAGATCCGCGCCCGCATCCTCGAGACTACCGGCCTTACAGCTTCGGCAGGCGTGTCCTACAACAAGTTCCTGGCCAAGCTCGCGTCGGATTTTCGCAAGCCCAACGGCCAGACCGTGATTCCGCCGGAGAAGGGACCGGGCTTCGTGGAGGCCCTGCCCGTCGGCCGATTCCACGGTGTGGGGCCGAAGACCGCCGAGAAGATGAACCGTCTCGGAATCCGCACCGGCGCCGACCTCAAGGCACAGTCGCTGGAGTTCTTGCAGCAATATTTCGGCAGCTCCGGCGCCTACTACCACGCCATCGCGCGTGGTCACGATGAGCGCCAGGTCGTGCCCAACCGTCCGCGCAGGTCGGTGGGTTCGGAGACCACCTTCATGGAGGATCTCGGCAAGATGAAAGATATCGAGGACGGCGTCGCTTCCGTGCTCGACGACGTCTGGGGTTACTGCGAACGCACCGGCGTCAGCGGCCGAACGGTCACGGTGAAGATCAAGTATGCGGATTTCCAGATCGTCACGCGTAGTCGCACTCTCTCCGAGCCCCTGGCCAGCCGCGCCCAACTTGAGCAGGCCAGTATTGATCTGGTGCGTTCTATTTTTCCTCTGGAGAAGAAGGTCAGGCTCCTCGGGGTCTCGTTGCACAATCTTGGACCCAAATCCGAGCGCACGATCCCGCCACAGCTAACCCTCGGTTTATGAGGAGCTCAATTTGCAAATCATTCGCAACTGCATTCTATTGTTTCAGTTGGGAATTTCGCAAAATTGTGATCGGACACGCATTGCTTCAGTGTTAGTATCGAAATCACAATTTCGCCACACGTAGAAAAGCGCCCCGCAGAGGGCGTTGGCGAATTCTGGGATGGAGCGACACATGACGGTAACGCGTCGGCAATTCATGAAGGTGAGTGCTGCGGGCCTTGCGGCATCTTCGGTTGGCGCCCTCGGGTTCCTCGATGCCGGAGAAGCGCTCGCCGCTGGCGTCCGGCCCTTCAAGCTCGAAAAGGCGACCGAGACGCGTAATGCCTGCCCCTACTGTGCGGTGGCGTGCGGTGTCCTGATCTATTCGATCGCCGACGGCACGGCTAAGGACGCCAAGGCAAAGGTCATTCACATCGAAGGCGACCCGGATCATCCGGTGAACCGCGGCACACTTTGCCCGCGCGGCGCTGCCTCTTTGGGCTATGTGCACAGCCCGAACCGCCTGCAGTATCCGATGCACCGCAAGCCTGGCTCCGACAAGTTCGAGCGGGTTAGCTGGGATTTCGCCCTCGACCGCATCGCCAAGCTGATGAAGGAAGACCGCGACAAGAACTTCATCGCCAAGAACCGTGATGGCGTGACGGTCAATCGCTGGCTCAGCACGGGCTTCCTCGGCGGTTCCTCGCTCAGCAACGAAGCGGGCTACCTCACATATAAGTTCGTGCGGTCGACTGGAATTCTCGCGCTCGAAAACCAAGCCCGAATATGACACGGACCGACGGTGGCCAGTCTTGGCCCCACTTTCGGCCGCGGAGCGATGACGAACTCGTGGAACGACATCAAGAATTCTGATGTTGTTCTGATCATGGGCGGCAATGCCGCCGAAGCACATCCTTGTGGCTTCAAGTGGGTCACGGAGGCGAAAGCCAACAACGGCGCCAAGCTGATCGTGGTCGATCCGCGCTTCACGCGGTCGGCGGCGGTTGCCGACGTCTATGCGCCGATTCGGCCGGGTACCGACATTGCGTTTCTATCGGGCGTGATGCGGTTCCTGTTGGCCAACAACAAGATCCTGAGCGAGTACGTGAAGGCCTACACCAATGCCGCGTATGTCGTGAAGGAAGGCTTCGGTTTCAACGAGGGCCTGTTTACAGGGTACGACGAGAGCCGAAGGAACTATGTCGATCGCTCGACATGGGACTACGAATTCGATGAGCAGGGAATGGCAAAGGTCGACGAGACCCTGCAGAACCCGCGCTGCGTCATAAACCTGTTGAAAGCGCACGTCGAACGCTACACGCCCGAAATGGTCGAGCGCATCACAGGAACGCCGAAGGCCAAGTTCCTGCAGATCTGCGAGATGATCGGCTCGACCTCGACCGGCGACCGGACGATGACGTCGATGTACGCGCTCGGCTGGACGCAGCACACGACCGGCGCCCAGAACATCCGCTCGATGGCCATGATCCAGCTTCTGCTGGGTAACATGGGCATGCCAGGTGGCGGCGTGAATGCGCTGCGCGGCCACTCCAATGTTCAGGGCATCACTGACCTGGCGCTGCTCACGACGTCGACGCCGGGTTATTTGGTGCTGCCGACCGATCGCGAGGCGACATACGACGACTACATGAAGTCGCGACGCTTCAAGCCTTTGCGGCCCGGCCAGACCAGCTTTTGGCAGAACTACGAAAAGTTCTTTGTCAGCCAGCAGAAGAGCTTCTTCGGCAAGACGGCCACGAAAGACAACAATTGGGCGTACGATTTCCTGCCCAAGTTCGACGTGTCCTACGACGTCCTGAAGATGATCGACATGATGGCGGCAGGCCAGATGAACGGCCTGTTCTGCCAGGGTCTGAACGTGCTGATGGCAGGTCCGAACAAGACCAAGATTCAGCAGGGCCTGTCCAAGCTCAAATGGCTGGTCGCGATCGATCCGCTTCAGACCGAAACGGCGCGCTTCTGGGAGAATCACGGCGAGTACAACGACGTAGATCCCAAGTCGATCCAGACCGAGGTCTTCCAGCTTCCGGCCTCGGCCTACGCCGAGGAGGAAGGCAGCGCCACCAACTCCAGCCGCGTGATCATGTGGCACTGGAAGGCCGTGGAAGGGCCGGGCGAGTCCAAGAGCGATATTGAGATCATCTCGGCGCTGCGCGGGCGTCTGTCGACGCTCTACGCCAAGGAGGGCGGCGCTTTCCCGGATCCCATCATCAACACGACGTGGGACTATAAGAATCCCGCCGATCCGGATCCTCAGGAAGTGCTCAAGGAGATCAACGGGTACGCGCTCGAAGATCTCCCCGATCCTGCCAATCCGGGCAAGGTGCTGCTGCAGGCAGGTAAGCTTCTGCCGAGCTTTGCGCTCATGCGCGACGACGGCAAGACGTCGGGCGGCATGTGGATCTACACAGGCGTCTTCACCGAGGCCGGCAACATGTCGATGCGCCGCGACGCGGCCGATCCAACGGGCCTCGGCATTCATCCGAACTGGGGCTTCGCCTGGCCGGCCAACCGCCGCATCCTGTACAATCGCGCGTCAGCGGATCCGAGTGGCAAGCCATGGAGCGAGCGCAAGAAGTACGCCTCGTGGAACGGCGAGCGCTGGATCAGTGGCGACGTGATGGACTACGGCCCGACAGTCGCACCGGACAAGAATGTCGGTCCGTTCATCATGAACCAGGAGGGCACGGCCCGCCTGTTCTCGCGTGCCGGCATGGCTGATGGGCCGTTCCCGGAGCACTACGAGCCGATGGATGCCTACATCGCCAATCCGCTGCATCCCAAGGTCAGCACGAACCCGGTGGTGCGCGTATTTGCGGCGGATGCCAAGTCGTTCGGTTCGCCGGACAAGTTCCCGATTGTGGCGACCAGCTACCGCCTAACCGAGCACTTCCACTATTGGACCAAGAATGTCCACGACAATGCCGTGATCCAACCGGAGATGTTCGTCGAGATGGGCGAGCGGCTGGCCAAGGCCCGGGGCATTCGCGACGGCGACTGGGTGGAGATTTCGAGCCAACGTGGTGCGATCAAGGCCAAGGCCTGCGTGACCAAGCGTATCCGGCCAATCATGGTTGACGGCAAGCCGTGCGACGTGGTCGGCCTGCCGATCCACTTCGGCTTCATCGGCCTGACCCGCAAGTCGCAGCCGGTTAACACGCTGACACCGTCGGTCGGCGATGTCGGCGCCAACACGCCGGAATACAAGGCGTTCCTGGTCGACGTGAAGAAGACCACGCCGCCCGCGCAGGCCACGGTTTAACGGGAGGGTAAGATGTCCGTACTTCAAGCCCTCGACCTTCGCCGCCGCTCGGCCTCGAACGTCCCGGCTCCACCAGCCGGCAAACCGGCCGCGGTTGAAGTCGCCAAGCTGATCGATGTTTCCAAGTGCATCGGCTGCAAGGCCTGCCAGACC
>CAYZQZ010000210.1:0-2232 GCA_964480235.1 uncultured Reyranella sp.
GGTGGCGCCCTCGACCGTGAACAGGGCGCGCCCCCAGCCATGACTCCCTTCCTCGCCCTGCTGTCGCGCGATCTCGCGCTGGTGCTGCGCCGGCCGGGCGACGTCACGGTCGTTCTCGCCTTCTTCGTCGTCGCGGTCACGCTGTTCCCGCTCGGCATCGGGCCCGAGACCAACCTGCTGCAGCGCGTCGCCGGCGGCATCCTGTGGTGCGCCGCCCTGTTCGCCGCCATGCTCTCGCTCGAGCGGCTGTTCGCGTCCGATCACGAGGACGGCGCGCTCGACCTGCTGCTGCTCTCGCCGGCGCCGCTCGAACTCGCCGCGCTCGCCAAGTGCCTGGCTCACTGGATCGTGACCGGCCTACCGCTCGCGCTCCTGGCACCTTTGCTCGGCCTGTCCTTCGGCCTCGACGGTACCGCTCTCGCCGCCGTCGCCGTCACGCTCCTGGTCGGCACGCCGACGCTGTCGTTGATCGGCGGCCTCGCCGCCGCGCTGACCCTGGGCGCGCGCCAGTCGGGCGCGTTGCTGGCCCTGCTGGCCTTGCCGCTCTGCGTGCCCACCCTGATCTTCGGCACCGGCGCCATCGAGGCCGCCGCGACCGGCGAGGGCTTCGGCGTGCATCTCGCCATCCTGGGCGCGCTGGCGCTGCTCGCGCTTGCCACCACGCCCTGGGCGATGGCCGCCGCCTTGCGGCAGGCCGGAGAGTGACAAGGCGCGAGTAGACAAACGGCAATCCAGACGGAACAACTAGCCCCGATGGCCGACCTCCATTTCCTCGCCAACCCCGCCCGCTTCCGCCGCTTCGCGCAGAAGGTGCTGCCGGCGTTGTCGGTCGTGACCGCGCTGATGCTCGCGATCGGCCTCGGCTGGGCGCTGCTGGTCGCGCCGCCCGACTATCAGCAGGGCGAGACCGTGCGCATCATGTTCGTGCACGTGCCCTCGGCCTGGCTCGCCATGGGCGGCTACGTGATGCTCGCCGCGCTGGGTGCGTCGCTGCTCGTCTGGCGTCACCCGCTCGCCGCGCTGATGGCGCGCGCCGCCGCGCCGGTCGGCGCCACCTTCGCGGCCGTCTGCCTGCTGACCGGCTCGCTGTGGGGCCGGCCGATGTGGGGCACCTACTGGGTGTGGGACGCGCGTCTCACCTCGATGCTGCTGCTGTTCTTCCTGTTCCTCGGCCACATGGCGCTGAGCCACGCCTACGACAATGTCGAGCGCGGCGACCGCGCCGCCGCCATCCTGGCGCTGGTCGGCGTGATCAACGTGCCGGTGATCAAGTTCTCGGTCGATTGGTGGAACACGCTGCACCAGCCCGCCTCGGTGATGAAGCTCGGCGGCCCCGCGATCCATCCCACCATCCTCGCGCCGTTGATGGTGATGGCGGTGGCGCTGCTGCTGCTGTTCGTCACCCTGGTGCTGCTGCGCACCGACACCGAGATCGACCGCCGCCGCCTCGAGATCGCGGAGCTTGGTCAATGATACGGGTAATGAGGACGCGCACGTGAACCACGCGCCGTTCGTCTGGGGCGCCTACGCCATCGCCGTGCTGGGCTTCGGCGCCCTGGTGCTGGTCTCGCTGCTCGCCCGCGCCCGGGTCCGCCGCGAGCTCAGCAGCCGGGGGTTGGAGAGAAGGCGGTAGGCTGGGGGCGCGCCACTCCAGTGGCGCGGTCATGTCATGCATCGAGCGACCGGTTTGGCTCATGATCCAAAACGGGCCGGAGGTCGAGGGTTCGGGCGAGCTTGACGCGCCACTGGAGTGGCGCGCCCCCAGCAACGGAAAACTCCCGCAAAAACAACACCCTGTGAGCCCCCATCTCAGGGACAAACCGCGCCTTCTCCCGCCCCCCGCCATGGGCTAAGCCAACCCCAATGGTTGCCGTTTCCCGGTCCCGGACAAGTCCCAAACGCAAACGCCTGTGGCTGCTGCTCGCCTCGCTTTGCGTGCTCGGCGCGGCCGCGACCCTGGTGCTGACCGCCCTGAACGACAACATCGTCTTCTTCTATTCGCCGACCCAGGTCGCCGAGAAGAAACCCGGCCCGGACCGCCGCTTCCGCCTCGGCGGCCTGGTCGAAGCCGGCAGCGTCCAGAAGAGCGGCCAGGAAGTGCGCTTCACCGTCACCGACACGGCCAGGACCGTGAAGGTCGTCTATCGCGGCCTGCTGCCGGATCTGTTTCGCGAAGGGCAGGGGGTGATTGCGGAGGGATCGTTGGGCAGCGACGGCGTGCTCGTGTGAATC
>CAYZQZ010000210.1:2242-6899 GCA_964480235.1 uncultured Reyranella sp.
GCTGACGGTACGTTCGTCGCCCGCGAGGTTCTCGCCAAGCACGATGAGAATTACATGCCACCGGAAGTCGCCAAGGCTCTGAAGGAGTCCGGGCAATGGAAAGAAGGCGGGGCGAAGAAGTGATTCCCTCCGTCGTCTCGACCGAAGCCGAGCGTAGCGAGGCGCAGCGGAGAGACCTTGCAGGTTTCAGGCAAGGCCCCTCGGCTTCGCTCGGGGCGACGGCCTGAGATGATTATTGAATTGGGGCATTTTGCGCTGATCTTGGCACTGGCGGTGGCCCTGGTGCAGGCGACCGTCCCGCTGGTCGGCGCGGCGCGCGAGGATGCGCGGCTGATGCATCTCGGCCGCGTCGCCGCGCTGACCCAGGCCTTCCTCGTGATCCTGGCCTTCGCGGCGCTGACGCAGGCCTTCGTCTTCTCCGATTTCTCCGTGGCCCTGGTCGCCAACAATTCCCATTCGCTGAAGCCGCTGCTCTACAAATTCTCCGGCGTGTGGGGCAACCACGAGGGCAGCATGCTGCTCTGGGTGCTGGTGCTCAGCCTGTTTGGCGCCGCCGTCGCGGTGTTCGGCCAGAACCTGCCCGAGACCCTGCGCAGCCGCGTGCTCGCCATCCAGGCGATGATCGGCATCGGCTTCCTGGCCTTCATCCTCTTCACCTCGAACCCGTTCGCGCGGCTCTCGCCCGCGCCGTTCGACGGCAACGGGCTGAACCCGCTGCTGCAGGACCCGGGCCTCGCCTTCCATCCGCCGCTGCTCTATCTGGGCTATGTCGGCTTCTCGGTGACCTACGCCTTCGCGATCGCCGCCCTTCTCGAAGGACGAGTCGACGTCGCCTGGGCGCGCTGGGTGCGGCCCTGGACGCTCGCCGCCTGGTGCTTCCTGACCCTCGGCATCGCGCTGGGCTCGTGGTGGGCCTATTACATCCTGGGCTGGGGCGGCTTCTGGTTCTGGGATCCGGTCGAGAACGCCTCGCTGATGCCGTGGCTCGCCGGTACCGCGCTGCTGCACTCCGCCATTGTCGTGGAGAAGCGCGACGCGCTGAAGAGCTGGACCGTCCTGCTCGCCATCCTCGCTTTCTCGCTGTCGCTGCTCGGCACCTTCCTGGTGCGCTCCGGCGTCCTCACCTCGGTGCACGCCTTCGCCCAGGATCCGGCGCGCGGCCTGTTCATCCTGGGCTTCCTGCTGCTGGTCACCGGCGGCGGCCTGCTGCTCTACGCCTGGCAGGCCCCGAAGCTGCAGCCCGGCGGCCTCTACCAGCCGATCGGCCGCGAGGGCGGCCTGATCCTCAACAACCTGCTGCTCTGCACGCTCGCCGTCACCGTGCTGCTCGGCACGCTCTACCCGCTGTTCCTCGACCTGCTGACCGGCAACAAGGTCTCGGTCGGCCCGCCTTTCTTCAACGCCACCTTCGTGCCGATCTGCGGGCCGCTCTTCGCCGCGCTCTGCGTCGGGCCCTTCCTCGGCTGGAAGCGCAGCGAGCTCTGGCCGGCGCTGGTCAAGCTGCGCGTCGCCTTCGCGGTGGCCGTGGTCGCCGCGATCTGGACCGGCTTCGCCGCCGACAGCCGCAACACGCTGGCCGCCATCGCCTTCGGCTTCGGCGTCTGGCTGATCCTGGGCAGCCTGACCGAGCTGGTCGACCGCCTGCAGCTCGGCGAGGCGCCGTGGGCCGAGTCGTGGCGCAAGTTCAAGGCGACGCCGCGCGCCAGTATCGGCATGACCATCAGCCACGCTTCGCTCGGCGTCGTCGTGCTGGGCGCCGTCGCCACCGCGGCCTGGCACGTCGAGGTCATGCAGGTCATGAAGCCCGGCCAGACCGTCGACTTCGCGGGCTACAAGGCGACGCTGAAGACCGTCGAGCCGCTCGCCGGCCCGAACTACGTGGCCGAGCGCGCCACCATCGAGTTGTCGCTGCCGCCCCCACCCGTCAAACCGGCGGCCAAGCCGCCCGCCAAGGACGCGGCCCGAGATACGAACAAGGACACGACCAAGGCGGCACCGCCGCCGCCCGCGCCGATAGAGCCCTTCGCGACCATGACGCCCGAGCGCCGGCTGTTCACCGTGCAGCGCCGGCAGATTTCCGAGACCTCGATCCGCACCAACCTGCTGCGCGACCTTTACGCCACGCTGGGCGAAGGCAACGCCAAGGACGGCTGGGTGGTGCGGCTCTACTACAATCCGCTGGCGCCCTGGATCTGGCTCGGCGCCGCGATGTGCGCCCTGGGCGGCTTCGTCTCCCTCTCCGACCGCCGCCTCCGCGTCGGCGCCCCCCGGCGCCGCGCGCCACAGGTGCAGGCGGCGGAATGAGGATTGCCGCGCGCCCCCAGCCATGAAATCCCGCGCCCTCTTTCTCCTCCCGCTGGCGACGCTCCTGATCCTCGCCGGCTTCTTCGGCTGGTCGCTGCTGTCGGGCCGCGACCCCGCGTCGATCGGCTCGGCCGTGGTCAACCGTCCGGCGCCGCCGCTCGCCGCGCCGTCCTTGCGGGAAGGCGAGCCCGCGCTCACCGACGCCCTGCTGCGCAGCGGCAAGCCGGTGCTGATCAATTTCTTCGCCAGCTGGTGCGCGCCCTGCCTGCTCGAGCATCCGCTGCTGCTGCGCCTCAAGGAGCGCGAGGGCGCGACCATCATCGGCATCGCCTGGAAGAACAAGCCCGACGAGGCGCGCGCCTGGCTGAAAAAGCTCGGCGATCCGTTCCGCTACGCCGGCGTCGATCCCGAGGGCAAGCTCTCGCTCGACTGGGGCCTGTCGGGCGTGCCCGAGACCTACCTGGTCGATGGCGACGGCGTCGTCCGCCTCCATTATCGCCGCGCCATCAACGAACGCGACGTGACGGAGTCGATCCTGCCGCTGCTCAAGGGGGCGAAGTGAGGCGCCCGTCCCGCTACTCTTTCCGTCTCCCCTCCCCCGCGAGGGGGAGAGGCGGGGAGAGGGGGCGTCGGCAGCTCGTCGCCGTTGCCCTGGCGCTGCTCCTCTCGCTGGTCGGCAACTTCGCCGTCGCGGTGGAGCCGAGCGAAATCCTCCCCGACCCCGCCCTCGAGCGCCGCGCCCGCGACATCGGCCGGCAGCTGCGCTGCGTCGTCTGCCAGAACCAGTCGATCGACGATTCCTCCGCCGAGGTTGCGCGCGACATGCGCCGCGCCGTGCGCGAGCGGCTGACCCAGGGCTACAACGACGCCCAGGTCTTCGACTACATGGTCGCGCGCTACGGCGACTACGTGCTGCTCAACCCGCCCTTCAAGGCCGAGACCTGGGCGCTGTGGCTGGGCGGCCCGCTGGTCCTGCTGCTCGCCGGCGGCACCCTGCTGCTCGCCGCCCGCCGCCGCACCCGCGTGCCCCTCAGCCCGCCGCCGCTCACAACCCACGAACGCGAACGCCTCGCCGCCGTGTTGAACGCCGCGCAAACCGCCCAACACCCTCACCCTGGGGAGCAGCCGAAGGCTGCGTCTCGAAGGGTCGGCTCCGGGAACGAACAACCCAACCATCGCGGGCCGGGCGCGTGATCCTCGAATTCCTCCTCGCCCTGCTCACCACCGCCACGGTCGGCGCCCTGCTGTGGCCGCTGCTGCGTCCGCGCGCACCCGACTCCGTCGCCCGGCTCGACAACGATCTCGCGATCTATCATGACCAGCTCGCCGAGCTGCAGAAGGAGCGCGCCGCCGGCACGCTCTCCGACGCCGAGGCCTCCGCCGCCACCACCGAGATCGCCCGCCGCATCCTCGCCGCCTCGGAGTCTCCCGGACCGCGAGCGTCCACGCTCGCCTCGTCCTCTTTCTTCCGTAAAGCCCTCCCTCTGCTGCTCTGCCTCCTCATCCCCGCCTTCGCGTTGGGCCTCTACCTCAGAACCGGCGAACCCCAACTCCCCGCCCAGCCTTTCGCCGATCGCTCTCCCGCCACGGAGCGCCCGCAACAGACCGCCTCGCTCCCCGACCTCATCGCCAAAGCCCGCGCCCGTCTCGCCGCCGCGCCTGGCGATCCCGAGGCGATGGCCTCGCTCGCCGAGCTGCTGACCGCCGAGGCCCAGGGCACCGTCACGAAGGAAGCGCGCGAGCTGTTCGAGAAGGCGGCCCAGGCCGACCCGGACGATCCGCGCGCTGGCTTCTATCTCGGCCTGCTCCAGGCGCAGAGCGGCGACAGCCGGGCGGCGCTCGACCGCTGGTTGGCGCTGGCCGCGCGCCACCCCGCCGATGCGCCGTTCCAGGTCATGCTCAAGGCCGAGATCGAGCGCGTCGCCAGGGACGCGAAGCTGCCGGTGCCCGAGATCAAGACGCAACCCGCTGCGGGCCCCGCGCTGGGCGTACCCTCAGCCGGCGGGGGCGCCGGCCCCAACCAGGAGCAGGTCGAGGCGATGGGCCGCCTCACGCCCGAGCAGCGCCAGCAGGCGATCCGCTCCATGGTCGATGGCCTGGCCGAGAAGCTGAAGGACAACCCGCAGGACCGCGACGGCTGGCTGCGGCTCGCGCGCGCCCGCATGGTGCTGGGCCAGCCCGACCAGTCGGCCGAAGCCCTGGCGAAGGCCGACGAGATCAAGCCGCTGGACGCCCGCGGCCTCGCCGACTGGGCCGAGGCCCTGGTGCGCCAGATCCAGCCCGGCACGCCGCCCTCGAAGGAAGCCGTCGCCGTCCTGACCCGCCTCGAACAGGTCGAGCCGCGCAACGGCCT
>CAYZQZ010000211.1:0-6848 GCA_964480235.1 uncultured Reyranella sp.
CACGATCGCCGCCGCCCCGGCACGCTCGTACTGCTCGACGGCATAGAGCACGTTGATCGCATTGCCGAAGCCGGTGTCGATGTCGGCGACCACCGGAATGCCCGAGCGCTCGGCCATGGCCCGCATCATGTCGAGATGCTGCGTCATCGTGACGATCGACACGTCGGGCACGCCATACATCGCCGAGAGCTCGAAGCCCGACGCCCAGATCGCGTCGAAGCCCGCCTCGGCCGCCAGCATCGCCGACAATGGCGAGTGCGCCGCCATCGCCTCGACCAGGCCCTTCTTCGCCAGGATCTCGCGGAACTTCGTGCCTGCGCTCATGCTCATCCCCTCAACCGTGCCGGTCCGAGCAGCGCGAGAAAGCGCGCGCCGGCCTGCATGTCCTTCCGAATGCCCGCGTGGCGCTGGGTGGCGAGCGGATCCTCGCCCCAGCGCTCGATCTGATAGAGCTCGTCGAGCTGCGCGGCCGCGAAAGCCTGCTCGGCATCGAGCCGCTGCTCGGCGATCGCCAGCGCGATCACCAGCGAACCCGCGATGTGTGTCAGGTTATAGAGCGCCGACAGCGCCATGTCGGAATGCGCCTCGACCGCCCGGCGCAGCCGCGCCAGCGCCGCGTTGGGCTGCGAGACGAAGGTCAGTCCGCTCGCCACCGCGAGGTCCGCGCCGTGGCGCTCCTTCGCCCAGTCGAGCAGCGGCTGCCAGACCTCGTGCTGGCGCCGCACCAGGCTCTCGGGCTCGGTGGCGCGGTAGCACAGCAGATCGGACGCGCCGTATTTGGCGGTGTCCTCGACCACCTTGTCGCGCTGGCTGGCGACCCGGTCGAGGCCGGTCGCCGCAAGACGCGTCAGCGCCAGCTGCGCGACGTTGAGCTCGGAGCCCTCGGGCACGTCGCGCCATTCTCCCGCGATCGCCTCGGCGAGCGGTTTGCTCGGCACGACCAGAACCGACTTGGCGGGCGTACGCATCGGCTTGCCGTCGAGCAGAACCCGATGACCGCCCTCGCCGGCATCGACCACCGCATCTTTATAGAAGCGCTTCATGATGTGACGGGAGGCTTATACGACCGGGACCGGCGCGGTCAAAAGCCGTCCGCCGCAGTCCAGGCCTCAGCCGCCGCTGCGCGGCTGCGTCGCCGGGGCGGGCGCGGCACGGCGCGGCTGGGCGCGCAGGTCGGCGCCGGGCGTCGGCAGTTGGGCGCGCAGGCCGGGCCGCAGGCCCTCGACCCGGGGCGCCATCACCGAGCAGGCATTGACGTTGGGCTGGCGCGCGATCTGGTTGATCGTGCCGACCAGGCTCGGCACCACGCCGGCACCGACCACCAGGCGCGCGAGGTTGGGCTCGGTCGCGCCGGCCAGTGGCCGGCCGGTGCCGCCCTTCAGGCGCAGCGGCACGGCGAGCTGGGCGCCTGCCGCATCGCGCGCCTCGGGCAGCACGATCATCTCCCACGCCTCGCTGCGCAGGTGCACGAAGCCGCCGCCGACCATCGTCGTGCGCGGCGTGTCGACCACCAGGCGCCGCAGGTTGGCGATGCCCCCGCTCACATCGAAGCGGCCGGCGATGCAGTTGAACGGCACGCCCGCCTCGCTGCCGCCCAGCAGGCGTTGCGTCTCGGCCGGCCAGCCCGCCACGCCGTCGCGCGGCCAGACGCCCTTGGCGACGGAGAAGTCGATGGCGCCGCTCGCCACGTTCAGCACATCACGGCTCGAACGGCCGCTGCCGCGCAGGCGCACGTCGATATCGGCCACGCCGTCCTTGATGCCGGTGTCGAGGCCGAGCAGGGTCGAAAGATCCTCCAGGGGCACGCGGCTCGCCGTCGCCGTCAGCGTCGCCGAGCCCAGCCTTCCGCTCGGGTCGTAGACCAGGTCGAAGCCCGCCGAGCCCTGCCCGATCGACGCCGCCGCGCGCAGGGTGAAGCGTGTCTCGCTGGCATTGAGCGTGATCGAGCCGTTGGAGAGCTTGCTCTGCAGGCCCAGCACCTCGGTGACCCGCACCGTGGCCGACAGATTCGACCGGCCGAGCCAATTGGCGCTGAACGGCATCGCCGGCAGCAGCCGCTTCTGCGCCGGCGTCGCCGAGGGCGGCGCGGGTGCGGCCTTGAGGCCCGAGAAGTCGATGCGGTCGGCGTCGACGTTCACCGCCGCGGTCGGCACGCCGTTGCGGTCGACGCGGAACAGCGCCTCGCCCGACAGCGAGCTGTTGCCGACCGTCAGCGACGGCACCTCGACCTTGAAGTTGCTGCGCACGGTGAGCGCCTTGGCCGACAGGGCATAGGGCCCGCCGCTCGGCAGCGGCAGGTGGATGTAGGGAGCGAAGGCCGCGACATCCGGGCCCTCGGCATTGATTGCGAGGTTGGTGCCTTTGACACCGATGCTGCCCTTGATCGCGATCTTGCCGTCGCCGAACCTGCCCTGCAGGTCGATGTTGCCGGGCAGGCCGCGCATCCAGCCATCGAACGACCCGGTCGTGCCCGAGAGGTCGAACGCCGCGCCCTGCGGCGCCCCGAAGCGCGCCACGATCTGCAACGGCCCGTTCGGCGCCGGCGACTTCATGGTCCCCGCGGCGATCTCGAGCACCACCGGCGGCCGGCCGGCACCCTGGGTGATGGTCAGCACCGAGTCGCGCACCTCGACCGTGCCGATCCACGGGAAGGCGGGATTGGGCCGCGTCTTCAGCGAGCGGTTCTCGCCGGCATGCGGGCCCGAACCGTCGGGCGGCGGCAGCATTTCGAGGTTGGTGTCGCCGGCATCGTTGCGCTCGACCAGGATGTCGGCGCCTTCGAGCAGCATGCGGCCGACCTTGACCTCGCCCAGGAACAGCGACGCGGGATCGAGATACATGGTCACCCGCCGCACCCGCACCAGGTCGGGGCGCGATCCCCAACTCGCGTTGCTCAGCGTCACGCCCTCGGCGACCAGCGCCGGCTCGCGGCTCAGCCGCACCTGCAGCGGCACCTTAGCCGCCAGTTCGCGTCCGGTGACCTTGCGGACCTGCTCGGTGATGCGGCTCTGATAGCGCGACAGATCGCGCGTCTTGGACCACAGGATGAAGGCGCCGGCCGCGATCGGGATCACCACCGCCATGATCCAGAGCAGACGCCGCCAGGAAATGCGCCGCATGAAGTCTCTCACCCGCCCCTTGGCGACTGTCCCGGCGAGAAGCCGAACGCATCCAGCGTGCGCTGGAAATGTGCCGGAAGTTCGGCCTCGACGGACAGCACGCCCTTGCCCGACGGGTGCGGCAGGGTGAGACGGCGGGCATGCAGATGCAGGCGGCGCGAGTCGGCGACCGCCGAGAGCAGCGCTTCCTCGCCGCCATACTTGCGGTCGCCCAGGATCGGGCAGCCGATGGCGGCGCAGTGCACGCGCAGCTGATGGGTGCGGCCGGTGCGCGGCCACAGCGCCAGCAGCGCGGCCCGATTGCCGGCGCGGTCGAGCACGCGGAAGTGGGTCAGCGCCTTCTGGCCGTTCTCCTCGTCGACCTGCATGGTCTCGCGATCGCGCGCGCCGGGACGCTTGGCGAGCGGCAGATTGATCGCGCCCTCGTTCTTGGGCGGTATCCCGACCACGACCGCCCAGTAAAGCTTCTCGGTCTCGCGGTCGCGAAAGCTCTCGCTGAGCCGCTTGGCCGCCTGGCCGTTGCGCGCGATCAGCAGCAGGCCCGAGGTGTCCTTGTCGAGGCGATGGACCAGACGCGGTCGCTCCTCGTAGCCGAAGCGCAGCGCATCGAGCATGCCGTCGATGTGCTTCTCGGTACCGCTGCCGCCCTGCACCGCCAGGCCCGGTGGCTTGTTGAGCGCGATCGCCCAGTCGTCGCGATGGATCACCATCTTCTGGATTTCCTGGGCGTCCCGATCCGACACGGCCGGGCGCGGCTTGGGTGCGACCTGGCTGGCGGCGCCCTCGGCGGCCGGCGGCGCCGTCACGCCGGGCGGCAGACGCACGGTCTGGCCCGGTTCGACCCTGTCCTTGCCCTCGACCCGCTTGCCGTCGAGCCGGACCTGGCCGGTGCGCAGCAGCTTCTGCAGCGCGCCATGGCTCAACTGGGGAAAATGACGCTGGAACCAGCGGTCCAGCCGCAGCCCCGCCTCGTCGCCGGTGACGGCGCGCGTCTGGACCCGTGCCGGGGAGGAGGCGGCGCTCATGGCGCCGAACCTAAGCGACAGACTAGAATCGGTCCATGGAATCGGTGTCGCTCGACACACTCACCTTCGACCATCCGGCGGCCTCCCGGCCGGCGCGCTTCGGCGCGACGCTCAGCCTGCCGATACAGGCGCCGCAGCCCTCTTCCTGCATGGTCATCCTGACCAGCAGCGCCGGCGTGCAGCGCCATCGCGAGCATTTTTATGCACAGGCGCTCAACGAGGCCGGTATCGCGGCCCTGATCGTCGACAGTTTCGGCGGCCGCGGCGTGCGCCGCACGGTCGCCGACCAGACCCTGGTCTCGGCGGCCCAGATGGAGGGCGATGCCTTTGCGGCGCTCGCCTGGCTGCGTTCCGACCCGCGAATCGATCCCGCCCGGATCGGCGTCATGGGAGTCTCCAAGGGTGCCGGCGCCAGCCTCGCCGCCGCCATCGCCGTGCGCCAGAAGTGGCGCGGCGGCTTCCCCCACCTGTTCGACCTGCATGTCGCGATCTGCCCCGGCGCCACCGCCCAGCACCGCGACCCGACGACCCACGGCAAGCCGATCTTCTTCATGCTGGCGGCCCGGGACGACTACACGCCGGCGCCGCTCGCCGTCGAGTACGCCGAGCGCATGCGCGCCGCCGGCAACCGCGCCATCAAGGTGAAGATCTATGGCGGCGCCCATCACGGCTGGGAGTCGCTGGGCCCGGTGTTCGACATCCGGGACGCCGAGAACTGGTCGTGCTGCAGGAACTACATCGAGGACGACGGCCGCCACTTCGTGGTCGCAGCCGGCCGGGCGATGCCGGAGCCGGAGTACCAGGCCTGGGCCCGCAAGCACTGCGTCACCAGGGGCGCGCGGGCGGGCGGCGGCACGGTCGACCTGAGACGGCGGGCGACCTCCGACCTGATAGGCTTCCTGCAGGCCAACGGATTTGGCGCCGAGACAGCGCTCGTTGCAAAACAGCCACAGGCTGCGCCCATTCGCGTCGCCTGAGCGCCGCCGCCGTTCTGCCCGGCGCACGGCAAGAGTAAAATGCACACCGTGAGACGCGTTGCCCTGCTTTTTCTGCTGTCGGTCCTGACCGGGCCGTTCCTTGCACCGGGGGCGTCGCACGCCCAGGCCCAGACTCCGCCCTCGGCGCTATCGCCGCCCACTTCGCCTTCCTCTCCCGCGACGACGCCCGACATCCGCTGGACCAAGCCGCGCACCGATGCGCTGCTGAAGGTGCTGAAGGCGGCCGGCGACCACGGCCTCGAACCGGGCTGGTACGGTGTCGCCGACCTCGAGAAAGCGGCCGCCAGCAATGACGATCGCGTGCGCACCGACAAGCTGCTGACAGCCGCCCTGCTTGCCTACGCCGCCGACGTCTCGACCGGCCGGGTCCGCGCCAACAGCGTCGACAAGGACATCTCGATCGAGCAGCGGACGGCCGACAAAGCCGACCTCGCGCGCGCCGCCGAGCAGGCCGCCGATCTCGAAGCCTGGCTGGCGGGTCTTGCGCCCAAGGGCGACTACCCGGCGCTGCAGAAGGCGCTGGCCGACTGGCGCGCGAGGAAGGCGACCGCCACCTACACCGCGCTGCCCGACATCGCCGAAGCGCTGAAGCCCGGCAAGAGCGATGCCCGCGTTCCGTTGCTGCGCAAACGCCTGGCCGAACTCGGCCTTGCTGTCCCCGCTCCTGTCGGTGCCGCCGACACCTATGACGATCCGCTGGTCGCGGTGGTCAAATCCTACCAGGAGACCAAGGGCCTGACGGTCGACGGCGTGATCGGCGCCAAGTCGACGCGCTCGCTCAACACCACGATCGACGAGCGAATCGAGCAGTTGATCGCCAACCTCGAGCGCCGGCGCTGGCTGCCGGAAGACCTCGGCAGCCGCTACGTCTTCGTCAACACCGGCGACTATTCCATGGTGTTCGTCGATGGCGGCCAGCGCGTATTCGAAAGTCTGGTGATCGTCGGCACGCCGAAGGATCCGACACCCGAGATCCAGTCGACCATGCGCGGCTTCCAGACCAACCCGTACTGGACGGTGCCGCAGTCGATCTCCGGTGAGGAATACCTGCCGCTGCTGCGCCGCGATCCCAATGCGCTTGCCGCCTCGGGCTTCAAGATCTTCGCGAGCTGGAGCGACAACGACAGCGAGCTCGACCCGACGACCGTCGACTGGAACTCGATTCATCCCAAGGCGTTCCCCTACCGCATCCGCCAGGAACCCGGCGCCAGCAACGCGCTGGGCTACATCTTCTTCCCGTTCGCCAACAAGTACGGGATCTACATGCACGACACGGCGAACCGCTGGCTGTTTACCGAGGGCAGCCGCAATTTCAGCCATGGCTGCATCCGGCTGCAGAACCCGCTCGACTTCACCGAGAAGGTCTTCAAGGGCAAGAACGGTTTCGACAAGGAGAAGGTGAAGGCGGTGATCGCCGCCGGCCAGCAGGCGCACTACACCTTCCCCGAGCCGGTGACGCTCTACGTCACCTACCGCACCGTCGGCGTCGCCAGCGACGGCGCGCCGGTCTTCCGCGACGACATCTACGGCCGCGACCGCCGGGTGGTACGCGACATGGGCAAGCCCAGGAGCTAGCGTAGCCCGCGACGGCGGGCCGTGCGCTTTGGCAGGCAAAGCCAGGCCCGCGCCGAAGTGAGGAACGAAGGCCTAGCGCTTCCTTTCGCGCAGCTTTTTCCAATACTCCAGGCGCTTCAGGATCTCGCGCT
>CAYZQZ010000212.1:0-6837 GCA_964480235.1 uncultured Reyranella sp.
CAAACGACGGCTTCTACTAACGTAATACCTGGACCACCTCGTGGGGGCCGATCATGTAGAGAACGATACCGCGATTGACGTAGGCATAGGTTTCGTTCGGCGCGAGGCGGATCGAGTCGGAGTAGTCGACGATCGCCTGATCGGCATCGCCCAGCGTGTGGTAGATCAGGCCGCGCTGGAAAAGCAGCGGCGCACTCGCCTGCGACACGCGGATGACTTCGGTGAAGACGCGCAGGGCTTCCTTGTAGTCCGAGGTTGCGGCCTGAATGTCGCCGACCAGGCTGTCCGCCGTCGCGCGGTGGTAATAAGCCAGCCCAAGCGGAACCCCCTTGAGGCGACCGGACTGAATGGCGTCGCTGCAGATCTTGATCTTCTCGGCCGGGCGCAGACCGTAGGCAGCGAAACACGGCTCCTGCGGCTGCTCGGCAGCAGGTGCTCCTTTTTGCGGGCCGGCTTTGTTGTCCTGAGCCCACGAGACCGTCGCGGTGAGCCAGAGGCCGAGGACGCTAAACAGAAGTTGAAAGAACCTGAGTTTCAAGTGTTTACGCCTGAATGGTGGGGCCGTAGCCGCCGCTTCAGTCTAGCAGTATCGCTCAATTGCGGCGAAAACAATTACCATCAAGACTGCGATAATCCAGCTTGCAGTTCTTCACATACCGTGAGGCTCGACGCCCTTCCTTAGCTTTGGCACCTTCGCGGCCAACAACGGGAGGGAATTACAATGAAGTTCTCGAGAACCGGCATTGCCCGCCGAAGTGTCCTGGCTGGCCTGGCCGGCAGTATCGCCGCCCCTGCCCTCGTGTCGGCCCAGGGCACTTATCCCAACAAGACCGTCCGGTACATCAACCCCTTTCCGGCCGGCGGCGCGACCGACACCCTCTCGCGCATGTTCTGCGCCAAGATGTCCGACCTCACCAACCAGCAATGGGTGGTCGAGAACAAGGGCGGCTCGGGCGGGAATGTCGGCATGGACGCCCTCGCCCAATCGGCCCCCGACGGCTACACGCTCGGCCTGGGTGGCATCGCAAGCCACGCGATCGCGCCCACGCTCTACGCCAAGTTGCCGTTCAAGGTGCCGGACGATTTCACGTTCGTATCGACGATCTGGCAGCTGCCCAACATGCTCGTGGTCAACCTCGATCTGCCGGCCAAGACCGTTCCCGAATTGATCGAGTTGCTGAAGAAGAACCCCGGAAAATATTCGTATGCCTCGGCCGGCAACGGCACGACGCTTCATCTGTCGGGCGAGCTTTTCAAAACGATGGCCAAGGTTGACATGGTGCACGTCCCCTATCGCGGCGCCGCGCCCGCGATGCAGGATCTGCTGGCTGGCCAGGTCCACATGATCTTCGACAACATTCCGGGGGCGCTGGCCCAGTCGCGGTCAGGCAAGGTTCGCGCTTTGGGCGTCACATCGAAGGACCGCACCCCGGTGGTGCCGGACGTTCCGGCGATCGCGGAAACCCTGCCGGGCTTCGACATCAATTCGTGGACCACGCTTACCGGCCCCGCGAAGCTGCCGCCTGACATCGTTTCGCGCCTGTCGGAGCTGTCGAAGAAGGCGCTCGAGAGCGACGATCTCAAGGCGAAGTTCTTCGATCTTTCCGCGACGGCGATCTGGCGATCGCAGGCCGACACGCTGGCTTATCGCGAGTCGGAAGAGAAGCGGCTGGCGGTGATCATCAAGGAGTCCGGCGCGCGCGTGGACTGATACAGTGGGGGCCATGACCCAGCCCCCCGCTTCTCCCACCACAACTCCTCTCACGACGGCACAGGCCGTCGTGTCGATGCTCGAATTGAACGGCATCGACACGCTCTACTGTCTTCCGGGCGTGCAGAACGATTCGTTCTTCGATGCGTTGTACGACCGCACCAATGCGATCCGGCCGATCCATGCCCGCCACGAGCAGGCCTGCGCCTACATGGCGCTGGGTCACGCCATGGCGAGCGGCAAGCCATCGGCCTACTGCGTGGTGCCGGGGCCCGGCTTCCTGAACACCACGGCCGCGCTGTCGACGGCCTATGGCGCGAACGCGCCCGTGCTGGCTCTTACCGGACAAATTCAGCAATCCATGATCGGCCGAAATCTCGGCCAGCTTCACGAGTTGCCGGACCAGCTGGCCATTATGCGCGGCCTGACCAAGTGGGCCGACCGCATCAACGCCCCGGCCGAGGCGCCCGGCCTCGTCAACGAGGCTTTCCGCCGGCTGATCTCTGGCCGCCAGCGGCCCGTGGCGCTCGAGTGCGCCATCGACACCTGGGGCCGCAAGGCGCCGGTGGTGTTGCCGGGCCGGGCCGCCGAACGCGATCCCTGCCCGGTCGACGAGGAAGCGCTCGAGCGCGCGGCGAAGCTGCTCGGCTCGTCCGACCGGCCGCTGATCGTGATTGGCGGCGGCGCGATGGGCGCCGGCGAATACGTAAAGGCGATTGCCGAGATGCTCGACGCGCCGGTCATGGTTGGCCGGATGGGCCAGGGCGTCATCGACGGGCGGCACCGCCTGTCCGTGACGATGCCGGCAGGCTATCGCTTCTGGGGCGAAGCCGACGTCGTGCTTGCGGTCGGCACCCGCCTGCAGGCGCCGCAGCAGAACTGGGGTGTCGACGACGGACTGAAGATCATCCGGATCGACATCGACGGCGAAGAGATCGAGCGGCAGCGCAAGCCGGAGATCGGCATCGTCGGCGACGCCATCGCGAGCTTGAAGGTGCTGGCAGACAGGCTCGGCGCGCACAACAAGAAGCGCAACGGGCGCGCCGAAGCCGTGGCCGAAATCAAGGCATCCTCGACCAAGCGGATCAGGGACACGATCGGCCCGCAGATCGCCTATCTCGAAGCGATTCGGGCTGCGTTGCCCGAGGACGGAATCCTGGTCGATGAACTGACACAGATGGGTTACGCCGCCCGCCTCGCCTACCCGACCTACAAGCCCCGCACGTTCCTCTCGATGGGCTATCAGGGCACGCTGGGCTGGGGTTACGCAACGTCGCTCGGCGCCAAGGTCGCCAGGCCCGATACGCCCGTCGTGTCGATCAGCGGCGACGGCGGCTTCCTTTTCACGGCCATGGAGATGTCGACCGCCGCCAAGAACGGCATCGGCGTGGTCGCAGTGGTGTTCAGCGATGGTGCCTACGGCAACGTGCGGCGCATACAGCAGCAGTCGTTCAAGGGCCGCACCATCGCCTCGGACCTGCACAATCCCGACTTCGTGCGTTTGGGCGAAAGCTTCGGCATTGCCTCCGAGCGCGTGAAAGGACCGCAGGAACTGGGCGCCGCCTTATCGCGCGGCATCGCCAAGGGCGGGCCTGTCCTGATCGACTGTCCGGTCGGCGAACTGCCCGACCCATGGCCGCTGGTCCAGGTGCCGCGGATCAGGCCGCCCCGTAAGTCCTGATCACGTCGGGATCGGGGTCGCAACCCAGCCCCGGTTCCTGCGGCACAGCGAACGCGCCGTCCACCGGATCGATCAACTTGCCGTAGAGGCTCGCCTCCACATCCATGTGATAGCGCTCGATCATCGCGCCCGACTGACCGCGCGCCGCGGCAAGTTGCAACGTCGCGAGGAAGCCCGGTCCGAAATAGGGCGAGTGAGGCATCAGGGTGACGCCGGCCGCCTCCGCGAGCGTCGCGACTTTCAGGAACTCCGTCACGCCACCCACCTTGGTGACACTGGGCTGCGCGTAGTCGACGGCACCCGCCGCGAACATTTCGCGGAACTGGAATGACGTGCAGTTGTTCTCACCGGCCGCCATCGCGACGCCGGTGCTCGCCCGAAGCCTCGCGATCGCCTGGAAGTCCTCGGGAGGAAAGATCGGTTCCTCCAGCCAGTGCATGTCGAAGGGCCGGAGCTTCAGCGTCATCTCGCGGGCCTGCTCCGGCGTCCACGGGCAGTTCGTATCGACCATGATCTTGACGTCAGACCCTGCGGCGTCGCGCGCGGCGCGCACTTCAGCCACCTCGGTCTCGTGCAATTTGATATGGCGATAGCCCTGCTGGATCGCGAGCTTGGTGCGCGCTGCGACACGCTCGGGGTCTCTGTATTTCAGAAGACTGGCGTAGGCCGGCAGAGAGGTCTGCCCAGCACCGCCCAGCAGCCGATGCAGCGGCAGATTGGCGGCCTTGGCCGCAATGTCCCACAACGCGATGTCGAGGCCCGACAGCGCGAACATTACGATGCCGTAGCGGCCGAACAGGTGCAGTTCCTGCTGCAGGTCGCGCGACAGCCTGGCGATGTCCCGGGCATCTCGGCCGATCGCGAGCGGCGCTACCATCGAGTGGATGGCTCCCTTCACCGCGTCGGTGCAGTTGTAGCAGAACGCCTCGCCCCATCCGGTGATGCCGTTGTCGGTCTGCACCTTGACCATCAGGATGTTGTTGGTCGCTCCCGTGCGCGCCGGCACGCCGCCAGCCGCCTGGCCGAAGGTGAACGGCACCTTGATTCCGACTGTCTCGATTTTTGCAATTTTCACGCCGCCTCCCCTTTGTCGCGGATTTCGTGCAAGAGCCGCTCGGCATGAGCGCGATCGGCGAGTCGCTTCGACGTGAAGCGCGGATCGTTGCGTGGTGCGAGGAGAAGCACGTGCGGCGCCAGAATGTCGGGCGGTGGCGGCGGCTCCGTTTCAGTCTCGGGCATTTCGACCTCGGCGAGGGCGAAATATGTGCGGCTGTCGTCGGTCTTGAAGAAGTCGACATCCCAGAGGAACCGGCCGTCACGCCACGAGTAGCGCGCCTTGTGGAGCGATTCGCGCCGGGCCTTCCAGAGGCGCTGGAAGTCGACCGCGGAGATCTCCGTCTCGATTTCGACAACCTGGTCGTCGACCAGGCGCTTGAAGGTGAAGACGTTCTTCTTGCCGACGTCCGATTCGATGGAACGGATGCGCAGCCCGGACGTATCGAGATAGGCCTGGTGGAGATAGCTGCGGCTCACGCCAGGTCGCGCCGCGACACGCGCTTCGAGCGCGCCTGAAAGATCGTCCAGGACGAACTTGCGCTCGTTCTCAATCGGCATGAACAATGGCGGACATGAGCACCCAGACCCTCGACGACCTTCCGACTCCCGCCCTCATTCTCGACCGCGCCATCCTGCGCCGCAACCTCAAGCGGATGAGCGAGCGCATGGCCAGGGCTGGCGTGGCGCTCCGGCCTCACCTGAAGACGGCAAAGTCGGTCCAGATCGGGCGCATGGCGACGGAAGGCCACGACGGCCGCATCACGGTCTCGACGCTTGCCGAGGCGCGCTATTTCGCCAACGGGGGCTTCAAGGACATCCTGTATGGCGTCGGCGTCGTGCCCTCGAAACTGGCGGCGATCGCCGAAATCCGGCGCGGCGGGGTCAACTTGCGCTGTGTCACCGACAACGTCGCGGTTGCCCGCGCGATCGCCGAGGCAGCGAAGGCCGGCGATACGTTCTCGGTCTTCATCGAGATCGACAGCGGCGGCAGCCGCGCTGGCCTGCCCTACCCCGCCCTGCCAGGTCTGCTCGACATTGCCCGGGTCCTGCATGAGGCACCCGGCGTCGAACTGGCGGGCGTGATGACCCATGCCGGTCATTCTTATCACCAGAGCACGCCCGACGGCGTCGCCCAGGTGGCCGAGCAGGAGCGCCTGGCCATCGTCACGGCAGCGCAAAAAATCCGCGCTGCCGGCATGCCGTGCCCGATCGTGTCAGGTGGTTCGACGCCGACCGCAGTTCACTCAAAGAACTTCGAGGGCATCACCGAAATGCGCCCCGGTGTCTACGTCTTCAACGACCTCGACCAGGAGTACATCGGCTCATGCGGCGCCGGAGATCTCGCCCTGTCGGTGCTGGCCTCGGTGATCGGTCACTATCCGCACCGCAACCAGATGCTGGTCGATGCCGGCGCGCTGGCGCTCTCGAAGGATATCTCGGCCCAGGAGTTTCAGCCCAAGGTGGGCTACGGCACCATCGTCGACGCGCCGGTCAGGGACATGGCTGTGATCGAATGCTCACAGGAGCACGGCTTCGTCGCGGCCGGCGATCCCATTCCTTATGGCAACATGCCGGTCGGCACGCGCGTGCGCATCCTGCCCAACCACGCCTGCATCACCGCCGCCGCCTACGACAAGTATTACGTCGTCGACAGCGACCTCGACGGCGGCAAGTCGGTGGTCGACGTCTACGACCGCATCAACGGCTGGTGATCAGCGGGAGTTCCCTCAAAGCGAACTCACGGTGTGACCGCCATCGACGGTGATCACGCTGCCCGTCATGAACTCACCCGCATCCGATGAAAGCAGCAGCAACGCCCCGTCGAGGTGCTCCGGCTTGCCGATACGCCGCTGCGGGATGCGGTCGATCAGCTTCTGCCCGCCCGGGGTCTTCCAGAAGGCACTGTTCATCTCCGTCTCGATGTAGCCCGGGCAGATCGCATTGATCCGGATGTTGTAACGCGCCCATTCCATGGCGAGGGCTCGCGTGAGGTGGATGAGCCCCGCCTTCGAGGCGTTGTAGGGCGCAACCTGCCCGATCGTGCGCAAGCCCAGGATCGAGGCGATGTTGACGATCACGCCGGGCTTCTTCGCGGCGACCCAGCGCCGCGCGGCTCCCTGCGCCACCAGCCACGCGCCGCGCAAATTGGTGTCGACAACGGAGTCCCAGTCCTGCTCAGGCATGTCGAGGGCGGGCTTCACGATCGAGATGCCGGCGTTGTTGACCACGATGTCGATGTGTCCGGCCGTCTCCAGGGCCGCGGCGATCGATTCGGACGACGTGACGTCGAGATCGATGGCGCTCGCCGTCACACCTTTGGCGGCGAGTTCCGCCTGAAGGACCTTCAGGCGATCGGCGCGCCGCGCCGCGAGCACCACGGCCGCGCCGG